>NZ_BAAAJK010000019.1:0-1863 GCF_039526905.1 Pseudonocardia kongjuensis
CTTGACCAGTGAGCTATTACGCACTCTTTCAAGGGTGGCTGCTTCTAAGCCAACCTCCTGGTTGTCCGGGCGATCCCACATCCTTTCCCACTTAGCGCACGCTTAGGGGCCTTAGCCGGTGATCTGGGCTGTTTCCCTCTCGACCACGAAGCTTATCCCCCGCAGTCTCACTGCCGCGCTCTCACTCACCGGCATTCGGAGTTTGGCTGACTTCGGTAAGCTTGTCGGCCCCCTAGGCCATCCAGTGCTCTACCTCCGATGAGAAACACACGACGCTGCACCTAAATGCATTTCGGGGAGAACCAGCTATCACGAAGTTTGATTGGCCTTTCACCCCTACCCACAGCTCATCCCCCAGGTTTTCAACCCTGGTGGGTTCGGGCCTCCACGACGTCTTACCGACGCTTCACCCTGGCCATGGGTAGATCACTCCGCTTCGGGTCTACACCCCGCGACTCCACCGCCCTATTCGGACTCGCTTTCGCTACGGCTACCCCACACAGGTTAACCTCGCCACGAAGCATAACTCGCAGGCTCATTCTTCAAAAGGCACGCCATCACCCTGCAGCACAAGACTGCTCCAGGCTCTGACGGCTTGTAAGCACACGGTTTCAGGTACTATTTCACTCCCCTCCCGGGGTACTTTTCACCTTTCCCTCACGGTACTTGTCCGCTATCGGTCACCAGGTAGTATTTAGGCTTGACGGGTGGTCCCGCCAGATTCACAGCGAATTTCACGGGCTCGCTGCTACTCGGGAACAATGTCCATGACCAGCACTGCATTTTCACGTACGGGGCTCTCACCCACTCCGGCGACCCTTCCCAGAAGTCTTCCGCTAACACAGCACAACAATCATCCCACCCTCGGCAGAAGGTGAACAACACATCCCAACAACCCCGCACCCGCAACACCTGCCGGCTTGACACGGACACGGTTTAGCCTCATCCGCTTTCGCTCGCCACTACTCACGGAATCACTATTGTTTTCTCTTCCTGTGGGTACTGAGATGTTTCACTTCCCCACGTTCCCTCCACGCACCCTATGAATTCAGGTACGGGTAACACCCCATGACGGGTGCTGGGTTTCCCCATTCGGACACCCTCGGATCACAGCTCGGTTGACAGCTCCCCGAGGACTATCGCGGCCTCCCACGTCCTTCATCGGCTCCTGATGCCCAGGCATCCACCATGTGCTCTTAACAACTTGACCACAACAAGATGCTCGCATCCACTATGCAACACTCAACCCACAACCACACCAGACCCCGACACCGCCACCACCCCCACAACAGAAGGCGTTAGACAACCCAGGACCCACGCGGCCACAAGGACAACACCAACCAGGTGTCCCCTCAGGACCCAACAGCGTGCCGAACCACATCTTGACGCCTCATGTTCCACCCAGACACACCCCGGAACACGAACGGCCCCGACAGGCATGATCTCGAAGAAGGAACCAACACAATCCACACAGAAAAATCTGCACAAACGGTTGGCGCCCCACCACTCGGTGAGACTCCTTAGAAAGGAGGTGATCCAGCCGCACCTTCCGGTACGGCTACCTTGTTACGACTTCGTCCCAATCGCCAGTCCCACCTTCGACGACTCCCTCCACAAGGGTTGGGCCGCCGGCTTCGGGTGTTACCAACTTTCGTGACGTGACGGGCGGTGTGTACAAGGCCCGGGAACGTATTCACCGCAGCGTTGCTGATCTGCGATTACTAGCGACTCCAACTTCACGGGGTCGAGTTGCAGACCCCGATCCGAACTGAGACTCACTTTAAGGGATTCGCTCCACCTCACGGTCTCGCAGCCCTCTGTATGAGCCATTGTAGCATGTGTGAAGCCCTGGACATAAGGGGC
>NZ_BAAAJK010000020.1:0-30370 GCF_039526905.1 Pseudonocardia kongjuensis
CGGCCGGACCCGGTGGCCGCGGGTGCCCGGCCGGACCCGGTGGCCGCGGGTGCCCGGCCGGATCCGGTGGCCGCCGGTCCGCATCCCGGCAACGCCGCGTACACGATCTTCACCTCCGGCTCCACCGGCACGCCGAAGGGCGTGACGGTGCCGCACGCCGCGGTGCTCGCGCTGTGGTCGGCGCACCGCGCCGACCGGATGCCCCCGGAGCCGGTGACCGTGCTCGCATCCGCCCCGCTGGTGTTCGACGCCGCCCTCGAACCGGTGCTCTGGATGCTCGCCGGGCACCACTGCCTGCTGGCCGGCACCGAGACCGTCCGCGATCCGGCCGCACTGGTCGCACAGAGCCGCGCGTCCGCCGCCGGGTACGTCGACGCCGCCCCCACCCTGCTGCGCGAGCTGCTCGACGCCGGACTGCTGGACCGGTCGGCCGGGCCGGTCCCGCAGCTGGTCGGCACCGGCGGCGAGGCGGTCGGCGGCGCGCTGTGGGACCGGCTCGCCGCCGAGCCGGGGACCACCGCGCTGAACTTCTACGGCCCGACCGAGACCACCGTCGACGCCACCGTCGCCCGCATCACCCCCGGCCCGCCGCACATCGGCGGCCCGGTCGCCGGGACGTCGGTGCAGGTGCTGGACCCGCTGCTGCGCCCGGCGGCGGACGGCGCGCCCGGCGAGCTGGTGATCGGCGGCGCCGGACTGGCCCGCGGCTACCACCGCGATCCGGCGCGCACCGCGGAACGCTTCGTCGCCGCGCCCGGCGGCGCCCGCCGCTACCGGACCGGGGACCGGGTGCGGCTGGCGCAGCGTGCCGGGGCCGGCGGGCCGGTGCTGGAGTTCCTCGGCCGCACCGACGACCAGGCCCAGGTCCGCGGGATCCGGGTGGAACCGGCCGAGGTGGCCGCCGCACTGGCCGCGCACCCGGACGTCGCCCAGGCCGAGGCCATCGTGACCAGCCCGCCGGTGGATCCCGCGCCCGGTCCGGCAACCGATCCGGCCGGGCCCCGGCTGATCGGCTACGCCGTCGCCCGCCCCGGCACCACCCCGCTCGGCGCCGAGCTGCGCGACCACCTGCGCCGGCTGCTGCCCGCGCACCTGGTCCCGGCGGCCGTCCTGGTGCTCGACGAGCTGCCGGTCACCGGCACCGGCAAGGTCGACCGGTCCGCGCTGCCGCTCCCGGCGGCCGGCGCGGGCCGCGGCCCGCGCACCGCGACCGAGGAGACCCTGGCCGGCCTGGTCGCCGGCGTCCTCGGCGTCGACCGGGTGGGCACCGACGACGACTTCTTCGCGCTCGGCGGGCACTCGCTGCTCGCGGTGCGGCTGGCCTCGCGGGCCCGCGAGGCGCTCGGCGTCGAGCTGGCCGTGCGGGACGTGTTCGACGCGCCGACGGTCGCCGGACTGGCCCGGCTGGCCGCCGGGCGCGCCGGGGCGCCGCGGCGTCCCGCGCTGCGCCGCCGCCCGCGGCCGGAGCGGCTGCCGCTGTCCCCGGCCCAGGAGCGGCTGTGGTTCCTGCACCGGATGCAGGGCGCCTCGGCGACCGACAACGTCCCGTTCGTCGCCCGGCTCACCGGCCCGGTCGACGCGGACGCGCTGCGCGCCGCGCTGGCCGATCTCACCGCGCGGCACGAGGTGCTGCGCACCGTCTACGCCGAGCACGACGGCGAGCCGTACCAGGTCGTGCTGCCCGCCGACCGGGGTCGCCCGGAGCTGGTGGAGCGCACCGTCGGCCGGTCCGGGGCGGACGGCGCGGCGGCCGGCGGCGGGATCGAGGCCGCCGTGCAGGACGCCGTCGGGTACGCCTTCGACCTGGCCCGGGAGATCCCGGTCCGGGCGGCGCTGCTGCGCACCGGCGCGGACTCCTCGGTGCTGGTGCTGCTGGTGCACCACGTCGCCGCCGACGAGTGGTCCACCGAGCCGCTGCTGCGCGACCTCGGCGCCGCCTACGCCGCCCGGTGTGCGGGGCGGGCGCCCCGGTGGGCGCCGCTGCCGGTGCAGTACGCCGACTACGCGCTCTGGCTGCGCGAGCAGCCCGCCGGTGACGACCTCGGGTACTGGCGGGCCGCGCTCGCCGGCCTCCCGGACGAGCTGGACCTGCCGCGGGACCGGCCGCGCGGGCGGACCGCCTCGCAGCGCGGCGACGAGGTGCGGTTCACGATCGACCGGCGCACCGCGCGCCGGTTGCGCGCGGTCGCCACCGAGCACCGGGTCACGCTGTTCATGCTGGTGCACGCGGCCGTCGCGGTGCTGCTGACGCGGTCCGGCGCCGGCACCGACGTCGTCGTCGGCTCCCCGGTCGCCGGCCGCCCGGACAGCGGCCTGGACGAGCTCGTCGGCTGCTTCGTCAACACCCTGGTGCTGCGCACCGACACCGCGGGCGATCCCACGTTCGGCGAGCTGCTGGACCGGGTGCGCCGGGCCGACCTGGACGCGTTCGCGCACGCCGAGGTACCGTTCGAGCAGCTGGTGTCGGAGCTGAACCCGCCGCGCTCGGCGGCCCGGCACCCGCTGTTCCAGGTGATGGTCACGGTCGCGGCCGCGGCCGGCGGGGACCTCGGGCTGCCCGGGACCCGCACCGAACCGCATCCGGTGCCCACCACGACGTCGAAGTACGACCTGTCCTTCACCGTCGGCGAGGCCGCACCCGGCGGCCCGCTGGACGGTCTGCTGGAGTACGCCACCGATCTGTTCGACGCCGGGACGGCGCAGGCGCTGGTGGAGCGGTTGCAGCGGGTGCTGGCCGCGGTCGCGGCCGATCCGGGCACCCGGATCGGCGCCGTCGACGTGCTCGGTCCCGGCGAGCGGGAACGGGTGCTGCACACCTGGAACGACACCGCCGCACCGGTCGTGTCGGAGACCCTGCTGCAGCTGCTCGACGACGGCGCCGCCGTCGCCCCGGACGGGATCGCCCTGGTCGACGGCGACCGCCGGTTCACCCGCCGCGAGCTCGACGCGCACGTCGCCGCGCTCGCGCACCGGCTGGTCGCGGCCGGCGTCGGCCCGGAACGGGTGGTCGGCATCGGGATGCCCCGCTCCGCGGAGATGGTGGTCGGGCTGCTCGCGGTGCTGCGGGCCGGTGGCGCGTTCGTCCCGGTCGACCCGGGCTGGCCCGCCGCCCGGCGGGCCGCGGTGCTCGCCGACGCCCGCGCGGTCGCCACCCTGGTCACCGAGCCGTGGCCGGACGACTGCGGCGTCGCCCAGCTGGTGACCCGGATCGGCACCGGCCCGGACGCGCCGCCGCCGGACCTCGCCCCACCGGCGTCCGATGTGGACCCGGCCGGGCTCGCCTACGTGATCTTCACGTCCGGTTCGACCGGCGCGCCGAAGGGCGCGATGATCCGGCACGAGGCGATCAGCGCCCGGCTGCGCTGGCAGGCCGGGCTGCTCGGGTTCGGCGGCCCGTCGGACGCGTCGCTGTTCAAGGCCCCGCTGGCCTTCGACATCTCGATCAACGAGATCCTGCTGCCGCTGGTCACCGGCGGCCGGCTGGTGCTGGCCGCCGCGGGCGACGAGCGCGAGCCGCAGCGGCTGCTGGGGCTGATCGCCCGCGAGCGGGTCACCTTCGTGTACCTGGTGTCGTCCATGTTGGACGCCCTGCTGGAGCTGGACCGGGCCGGCGGCGACGGCCTGCTCACCGGGCTGCGGCACGTGTGGTGCGGCGGCGAGGTGCTCACCCCGGACCTGTTCGACCGGTTCCGGGCGCACCTGCGCACCACGCTGTACCACGGCTACGGCCCGGCCGAGGCGACGATCGGCGTCTCGCACGTCGTCTACACCGACGGCGCCGACCGGATCGCCACCTCGATCGGGCGGCCGAACCCGAACACCCGGCTCTACGTCCTCGACGACCGGCTGCGGCCGGTCCCGCCCGGCGTGACCGGTGAGCTGTACGCGGCCGGGTTCCTGCTCGGCCGCGGCTACCTGCGGGCGCCCGGGGTGACCGCGGCCCGGTTCGTCGCCGACCCGTTCGGGCGGCCCGGGGAACGGCTCTACCGCACCGGTGACCTGGCGCGCTGGGCACCCGACGGCAGCCTGGACTTCGTCGGCCGCGCCGACCACCAGGTCAAGATCCGCGGCATGCGGGTCGCCCCGGAGGAGGTCGAGGCGGAGCTGGCCGGGCATCCCGCGGTGCGCCGGGTCGCGGTGACCCTGCGCCGCACCCCGGCCGGCTCGACGGCGCTGGTCGCGCACGTCGTGCGGCACGAGCCCGGCGGCGGACCGGCCGGTCCGGACCCGGTCGACGCGGCCGGGTTGCGGGCCTGGGCCGCGCAGCGGCTGCCCGAGCACCTGGTGCCGACCGCCGTCGTCCTGCTGGACGCCCTGCCGGTCACCGCGAACGGCAAGGTCGACCGGGCCGCGCTGCCCGAACCGGCCTGGGACGGCCGCACCGGCCGGGCGCCCCGCGGTGCCCGGGAGACGGCGCTGGCCGCGGTGTTCGCCGACGTGCTCGGCCTCGACGAGATCGGCGCGGACGACGACTTCTTCGCGCTCGGCGGGCACTCGCTGCTCGCCACCCGGCTGGTGTCCCGGATCCGGGCGACCCTGGACACCGAGCTGTCGGTGCGCGACGTGTTCACCGCACCGACCGTCGCCGGACTGGCCGCGCTGCTGGACGGCGCCGCGTCGGCCCGCCCGGCGCTGCGGCCGCGGGCCCGCCCGGCCGCGGTGCCGCTGTCGTTCGCCCAGGAACGGCTGTGGTTCCTGGACCGGCTCGAGGAGGGCGCGGCCGCGGCGTACACGATCCCGCTGACCGCGCGGATCCGCGGCGATCTCGACGCGGACGCGCTGGCCGCCGCGGTCGGCGACCTCACCGACCGGCACGAGATCCTGCGCACCGTGCTGCCGCTGGACGGGCCGCGGCCGGTGCAGCGGATCCTCCCGGTCGGCACGCCCGCCCCGTTCGCGGTGCTCGACGTCGCACCGGAGCGGGTCGACGCGGTCGCCGCCGAGCAGGCCGCGCACCGGTTCGACCTGGCGGCCGAGCAGCCGCTGCGGGTCCGGCTGGTCCGCGCCACCGGCGGCGGATCGGCGGTGCTGGTCACCCTGCTGCACCACGTCGCCGCCGACGAGTGGTCCACCGGGCCGCTGCTGCGCGACCTGGCCACGGCGTACGCGGCCCGGCTCGACGGCCGCGCCCCGGACCGGGCGCCGCTGCCGGTGCAGTACGCCGACTACGCGCTCTGGCAGCGCGAGCTGTTCGCCGGGCCGGAGGCGGAGCAGCAGGTCCGGTACTGGCGGGACCGGCTCGCCGGGCTGCCCGACGAGCTGGAGCTGCCCCGGGACCGGCCGCGCCCGGCGGTGGCGTCCGGCCGCGGCGGCGAGGTGCGCTTCACCGTCGGCGCGGACACCGCGCGGCGGCTGGCGGAGCTCGCCGCCGGGTCCGGCGCGACCGGGTTCATGGTGGTGCACGCGGCCCTCGCCGCTCTGCTCACCCGGCTCGGGGCGGGCACCGACGTGGTCGTCGGGTCGCCGATCGCCGGGCGGACCGACGCCGCGCTCGACGAGCTCGTCGGATTCTTCGTCAACACCCTGGTGCTGCGCACCGACACCGCGGGCGACCCGACGTTCCGGGAGCTGCTGGGCCGGGTGCGGGCCGGTGACCTGGACGCCTACGCGCACGCCGACATCGGCTTCGAGCGGCTGGTCGAGGAGCTGAACCCGGCCCGCTCGGCGGCCCGGCACCCGCTGTTCCAGACGATGCTCGTCCACCAGAACGCCCGCGACACCGGCGCCGGCGGCCTGCCCGGCGTCGAGCTCGAGGCGCACGACGTCGAGGTGACCGCGGTCAAGTTCGATCTCACCGTGACGGTGTCCGAGCTGGGTCCCGGCGCCGGGCTGGCCGGATCGGTGGAGTACGCCGCCGACCTGTTCGACGAGGAGACGGCCGAGCGGATCGGCGACCGGCTGGCCCGGCTGCTCGACGCCGTCGCCGCCGACCCGGACACCCGGATCGGCACGGTCGAGCTGCGCACCCCGGCCGAGATCGCGCTCGCCGACCGGGCGGGCACCGGCCCGGACGCCGATCCCGGCCCGCCGTTCCCGGTGCGGTTCGCCGCGACCGCGGCGGCCCGGCCGGACGCGCTCGCCGTCACCGGCCCGGACGGCGCCCTGAGCTACGGCGAGCTGCTGCGCGCCGTCGCCGGGTTCGCCGCCGCGCTGCGCGCCAGGGGCATCGGGCCGGGCGAGCAGCTCGTCGCCCTCGCCCTGCCCCGCGACCTGCGGATGGTGGTCGCGCTGCTCGGCGTGCTGCACGCCGGCGCCGGGTACGTCCCGCTCGATCCGGACCTCCCGGCCGCCCGGCTGGAGCTGGTGCTGGCCGACGCCGATCCGGTGCTGACCGTGACCGCCGGCGGCGCCGCCGGACGGCTGCCCGCCGGCACCGGGCCGGTGCTGCACTGGGAGCGGGAGTGGCCGGCCGGGCTGCCCGACGCCGACCCGGACGACCCGGCACCGGTGCACCCGCTGCAGGCCGCCTACGTGGTGCACACCTCCGGGTCCACCGGCCGGCCCAAGGGCGTGGTGATCGCGCACCGCTCGCTGGCGAGCTACCTGGACGCGGCCGTCCGGGATCTCGGCATCGGCCCGGCCGACCGGGTGCTGGCACACACCACGCTGTCGTTCGACCCGTCGATCCTGGAGATCCTCGCCCCGCTCACCCGCGGCGCGTCGGTGCACCTGGCCGATCGCGACGACGTGCGCGACCCGCACCGGTTCGCCGCCCGGATCACCGCGATCGCACCGACCGTGGTGCAGGCGACGCCGACCGTGTGGCAGTCCCTGCTGGAGCACACCGGGCTGACCCTGCCCGGCACGACGGCGCTGGTCGGCGGGGAGGTGCTGAGCGCCCCGCTGGCCGCCGAGCTGGTCGCCCGCACCGGCCGGCTGCACAACCTCTACGGCCCGACCGAGAGCACCGTCTGGTCGACCTCCGGCCCGGTCGACGCGCCGGTCACCGGCCCGCCGCCGGTCGGGGCGCCGCTCGCCGGGGTCCGGCTGTACCTGCTCGACGACCGGCTCCGGCCGGTCCCGCCGGGCGTCGCCGGGGAGCTCTACGTCGGCGGCGAGGGGGTGCGCCGCGGCTACCACGGCCGGCCCGGGCTGACCGCCGAACGGTTCGTCGCCGGCGATCCGGAGGTCCCCGGCGGGCGGCTCTACCGCACCGGCGACCTGTTCCGGATGACCCGCGACGGCGAGCTGGAGTTCCTCGGCCGGGCCGACCACCAGGTCAAGATCCGCGGCGTGCGGATCGAGCTCGGCGAGATCGAGTCGGTGCTCGGCGGGCACCCGGCGGTCGGCCGGGCCGTGGTGCTCGCCGTGCCCGGCGACACCGGCCCGCGGCTGGTCGGCTACCTCACCGCGGCCGATCCGGCCGCCCCGCCGGACCCCGGCGAGGTCCGCGCGCACGCGGCGGCCCGGCTGCCCGCGACCGTCGTCCCGTCGGCGCTGATGGTGCTCGACCGGTTCCCGCAGACCGCGACCCGCAAGATCGACCGGGGCGCGCTGCCGCTGCCCGACGAGCCGGCGGGCGGCCCCGGCCGGGCCCCGGCCGGGCCGGTCGAGCAGGCACTCGCCGAGGCGGTCGGCGAGGTGCTCGGCCGCGGCCCGGTCGGCGCCGACGACGACTTCTTCGCGCTCGGCGGGCACTCGATGCTGCTGGTCGCGCTGGCCGGGAAGATCGCCGAGCGACTGGGCGTCCGGCCCGGCGTGGCGGACCTGTTCGCCGCGCCCACCCCGGCCGCGATGGCCCGCCTGCTCGCCCGCGGCGCGTCCGGCGCCGGACCGGCGCTGGCCCCGCTGATCGAGCTGCGGCCCGGGACGTCCGGCCCGCCGCTGGTGTGCGTGCACCCCGCGGGCGGATCGGCCTGGCCGTACCGGGCGCTGGAGCGCTACCTGCCCGCCGGGACCGGCCTGCTCGGCCTGCAGTCCCCGCTGCTCGCCGATCCCGCGGCGACCGGACCCGACGACCTGGGTGCGCTCGCCGCCGGCTACCTGGCCACGCTGCGGGAACGCCGGCCGCACGGCCCGTACCGGCTGCTGGGCTGGTCGTTCGGCGGGAACGTCGCACACCGGATGGCCGAGCTGCTGGAGGCGGCGGGGGAGCGGGTGGAGCTGCTGGTGCTGCTCGACGCCCGGGTGCGCTACCCGGGCGCGTCGTCGCGGCCCGAGGGCCCGGCGGCGCTCGCCGAGCTGCTCACCGACCTGGGCCGGCCGACCGCACCGGACGAGGTGCCGACCGTGGAACGGGCGGCGGTGCTGCTGCGCGAGTCCGGCGGCGACCCGGCCGGCCTGGGCGCCGACGGTGTGACGGCGATGCTGCGCAGCCACCTGCTCGCCGGCCGGCTGCTGGCCGGCGCCGGCTACGGCGTCGTCGGTGCGCCGGCACTGTGTGTGGACGCGACCGTGCCGGAGCCGGACCTGCCCGCCCCGTCCGGGCCCGCGTCGGCGGACTGGGCCGGGCACCTGACCGGCCCGGTGCAGGTGCACCCGGTGGACTGCCGGCACGGCGGCGTGCTGTCCGGCGCCGCGCTGGACACGGTGGGCCGCCTGCTGGCCCAGCGGCTCGCGACGGGCTGATCCCGGGCACGCGGAAGGGGCCCCGCCCGGCCGGCGGGGCCCCTTCGTGCGGTGCCGGGTGCTACAGCTGCGGCAGGATCTGCGCCAGCTGCTGCAGGACGCTCTCCGCCTGGCCGTAGGTCACGACGTTGTACGTGCCCGGGTAGACCTTCCCGGCCTGCGCGGCCGGCAGCCCGGAGAACAGCGGGTCCGCCTGCAGGGTCGCGGCGGCGCCCTCGGTGGTGACCGGCGGGCCCAGGTCGTCGAACAGGATCACCTGTGCCGACTGCAGGGCGTCGAGCTGCTCGAGGGTGCGGGTGAAGGTGTTCGGGTCGGCCCTGACCTCCTCGGCGACCGGGGCGAGCGTCGCGCCGAGATCGGTGAGGACGGTGTTCGGGCCGGTGTCCGAGCCGTAGACGTACCAGCTCGCGCCGTCGTAGGTGCCGGCCACGGCCCAGGCGCCGGACGCGCCGATCGCGTCGCCGAACTCGCCGCGCAGCCGCTCCACCTCGGTCTGGTAGGCCTGCTCGCGGCTCTGCACGTCGGCGGTCTTGCCGGCGATCTCGGCGACCGTGTTCACGGTCGCCTTCCAGTCGGTGCCGCCGTCGCTGAACAGCACCGTCGGCGCGATCTGCGCGAGCTGGTCGTAGGCGGCCTCGTTCTCGATCTCGTTGCCGATGATCACGTCCGGGTCCAGCCCGGCGAGCTGCTCGAAGTTCAGCTCCCCGGAGTCGTTGCCGACGGCCGTGATCGTGGAGTACTTCTCGCCGTCGGCGCCCGAGGACAGGTCGAGCGCGCCGACCAGCGGGGCCTCCAGGTCGAACAGGATCTCCGGCGAGATGTAGTCGACGGCGACGATGCGCTGCGGGGTCTCGGGGATCTCGACCGGGCCACGGGCGGACTGCACCGTCCGGGTGCCGTCACCGGCGGCGGGCTCGGCGGGCTCGTCGGTCTGGGCGCTGCCGCAGGCGGAGACGAGCAGGAGGGCCGCCGACGTCAGGACGGCGGCGGCGATCCCCCGGCCGGTCGCGCGCGACCGGCGGGGGGAGTCGGGGAGGGGAGTCATGGGACACCTCGGTCTGGGCGGCGCTGGCCGCTGGATGAAGTAAGCCTTACTTTAGGGTTGGCGAGGCTGAAGCCACAACGGACCTGAGGTTTCGACGTTGTCCCGCCGCCGCCGACAACTTAGGTTAGGCACGCCTAAAAGAATGGAGACGGGTGTGCGCCGCACGATGCTGAACGGCAAGATCCACCGGGCCACGGTGACCCAGGCCGACCTGCACTACGTCGGGTCGATCACGATAGACGCGGACCTGATGGCCGCGGCCGACCTGCGCGAGGGCGAGCTCGTGCAGGTCGTGGACATCACCAACGGGGCCCGTCTGGAGACCTACGCGATCACCGGCGAGGCCGGCAGCGGGGTGATCGGCATCAACGGCGCGGCGGCGCACCTGGTGCACCCCGGCGACCTGGTCATCCTGATGAGCTACGTCGCGCTGGAGGCCGACGAGCTGGCGGCGCACCGGCCGTCGGTGGTGCATGTGGACGAGCGGAACCGGCAGGTCCATCTCGGATCGGACCCGGCGGCACCGGTGCCCGGCGCACCCGGCCAGCAGTCCGGCCGCTCGCTGGCGCAGGCCTGAGCCGCGGTGCCGACCGCTGAGTTGCCCGGCGCCGCGCTGCCCTACGAGATCACCGGCCCGCCGGACGGCGAACCGCTCGTCATGGTCATGGGCACCGGCGCCTCCGGCCGGGCCTGGCACCTGCACCAGGTCCCCGCGCTGGTCGCGGCCGGGTTCCGGACGATCACGTTCGACGCCCGCGGGGTCGCCGCCACGGCACCCTGCCCCGGCGGGATCACGATCGAGGAGATGGTCGGCGACGTCGCCGGCCTGATCGGGATCCTCGGCACCGGACCGGCGCACGTGGTCGGCACCTCGCTCGGCGCCCGGGTCACCCAGGAGCTGGCCCTGACCCGCCCGGAACTGGTCCGCTCCGCGGTCGCGCTGGCCGCGCACGCCCGGCTCGACCCGGTGCAGCGCGCCCACACCGAGGGCGAGATCGCGCTGATCGACTCCGGCGTCGAGCTGCCCGCCCGGTACCGGGCCGCGATCGACGCGGTGCTGAACCTGGCACCGGCCACGCTGGCCGACGCCCGGACCGCGAACGACTGGCTCGACGTGCTGGAGTTCGCGGCCGGGCGCTCCGGGCCGGGGCTGCGCGCCCAGCTCGCGGTCTCCGGGGCGCTCGACGACCGCCGCGACGCCTACCGGGACATCCGGGTGCCGCTGCTGGTGGTCGGGTTCGCGCAGGACCGGGTGATCCCGCCCGCGCTCAGCCGGGAGGTCGCCGACGCCGTCCCGGGCGCGGTCTACGCCGAGATCGCCGACGCGGGGCACTACGGCTACCTGGAACGGCCCGAGCAGGTGAACCGGCTGATCGTGGACTTCCTGCTGTCCAACCGGAGGAGAGTGCAGTGCGCGTCGTCGCGTTCGGATACATGACCTGGGGGAGCCGGACGATCGAGGCGGTGCTCGACGCCGGTCACGAGATCCCGCTGATCGTCACCCACCCGGACCGGGACAACCCGTACGAGAAGATCTTCAACGAGTCGGTGGCCGAGCTCGCCACGGAACGCGGGATCCCGCTGCTCGTCCGGCACCGCGCCGACGACGACGAGATCCGGGAGGCCGTCCGGGCCGCCGAACCGGACGTCGCCGTCGTCTCGAACTGGCGGACCCGGCTGGCCCCGGAGCTGTTCACGATCCCGCGGCTCGGCACGCTCAACGTGCACGACGCGCTGCTGCCCGCCTACGCCGGTTTCGCGCCGCTCAACTGGGCGCTGATCAACGACGAGGCCGAGGTCGGCGTCACCGCGCACCTGATGGACGCCGACTTCGACGCCGGCGACGTCGTGCTCAGCAGGTCCACCCCGATCACCGACGACGACACCGTCGTCGACCTGTTCGACCGCACCCTGGCGATGTTCGGCCCGATCACCGTCGAGGCGCTGGAGCAGCTGCGGACCGGGACCGCGTGCCCGGTGCCGCAGGACCGGTCCGCGGCGTCGTACTTCCACCGGCGCACCGACCGGGAGAACCGGCTGGACTGGACCTGGCCGGCGCGCGACCTGTTCAACCTGGTGCGCGCCCAGGTCGATCCGTACCCGAACGCCTGGTTCGAGCACGAGGGCAGCCGGATCCGGGTGCTGCGGGCCCGGGTCACCGACACCGCCTACGGCGGGACCCCCGGCCGGCTCACCCTGCACGAGGGGGCCGGCGTCGTCGTCGTGACCGGCCCGGACGCCCGCCGCGGCCGCAATCCCGGACTCTGCCTGGAGCTGCTGCGCACCGCGGACGGCCGGGAGCTGACCGGCCGCGACCTGTTCCCGGTCGCCACCGGCTACCTGGACTGATCCCGCACCAGCACGACCGCGTCCTTGTGCGGCAGCGCGATCTGCTCGACCGGCCGGAACCCGGCCCGCCGGAACGCCCGCTGCGCCGCGGCGTTGCGGGCGTCCGGCTCGGCCAGCACCCGCGCACCCGGGCCGGCGGCGGCGAGCAGCGCCCCGGCGACCGCGGCGAGCAGCGCGGCGCCGACGCCCCGGCCGTGCTCGCCGGGGGCGATCGCCAGGTGCACGCCGACGTCGCCCGGCGCGGCCGGGAACGAGCGCGCCAGCGGATGCCGCGCCGGGCGGTACAGTTCCAGGTAGCCGACCGGCCCGGCGCCCGGGTCGCCGGTGCGCCCGGCGAGCAGCGCCGCGGTCCCGCTCCCCGGGCCGTGCCCGGCCAGCTCGCGGGCCCACCGCTCGTCCGGCCACGGCTGGCCGAAGAACCGGGACACCGACGGGGTGCGCATCCATCCGGCGATCAGCCGGACGTCGTCGGGCCGGGGCAGTGCCGGGCGCAGCGTGAACTCTCCACAGCGGACCGGCACCGGCGGATCGGCGGGCGCTGCGCCGACGGCGGGTGCCAGCGGGTTCGGGATCCGGTGCCAGGGCATCGGGTGCAGCTCCGGGCGGCGCCACAGGTGCGGCTCGGTGAGCCAGCGGTCCAGCAGGTCGCGGACCCGGCCGCCGGGCTCGCGGTCCCGCGCGGCCGTGAGCCCGCGGACCAGCCCGGCGAGGCCGTCCGGCCCGTTCCCGGCGTGCCGCCCCGGCCCGGCACCGGTGTGCGGCCCCGGCCCGTTCCCGGTGTGCGGCCCTGGCCCGTTCCCGGTGTGCGGCCCTGGCCCGTTCCCGGTGTGCGGCCCTGGCCCGTTCCCGGTGTGCGGCCCCGGCCCGGCTCCGGTGGCCCGCCCCGGCCCGTTCCCGGCGGCCGGGAGCAGCTCGCGGACCAGCACCGCATCGGTGAGGACGGCGTCCGGCACCGCACCGGCCGCGCCGCGCAACCGGGCCACCGCCGCGTCGACCGCGCCGCGAGGTCCTCCGCCCGGCCCGGCCGCGGTCCCTGCCGAGGCACCGCGCGCCCCGGCGCCGCCGGACGCCCGGGCGCTACCGGCGCTGCCGGAGACCCCGGCGCCGGCGGCCCCGTCGGACTCCCGGGCGCTGCCGGCCCCGCCGGCCCCCCGGGCGTCGCGCCCGCCCGCCGTCGCACATCCGTCGGGCGCCCCGCCGCCCACCACCCCGCCCGCCCAGCGGTCGGTCAGCTCGGCACGCAGCACCGCCGCCAGCTCGGCCGGATCGGGCGCGCGGTCCAGGTGCCCCATCGTGTCGCCGAGCGCGATCCGCACCGGCCGGCTGAACCCGGCCGGCGACACCTCCGCCACCTCGCACAGCAGCGACAGCCCCACCGCGGGCAGCGGGACCAGCAGCGGCCCCGGCTCCGGCCGGGCGCCGGTGTCCAGCAGCAGCGCGCTGACCAGCCGGTGCCGCTCCCGGTCGACCGGATCGCTCATGTCCGGGCCGGTCCACCGGAGATCCTGCACGCCACCAGGTGAGGTTAGCCCACCCTATGTCCGGATCCGATCGTCGCGGCCGCAGGATTCGGATCCCGTCTGGCGGGTAGGGCATCTCCGACCGCCACGACGAACCGCCCGGCCGTGCCCCCGGCCCGGGCCCGGAGGTGCACCGATGACGAAGCGGACCGACGAGTTCACCGAGGACGATCTCGACCGCCGGCCCGCCAAGGACACGGCGGGCGGACCGACCGCGGTAGCCGTGTCCATGCGGCGCTCGCTGGAGCACATGGGTCCGGTCCGGACCGCCCGGACCCTGCTCGACCTGAACCAGGCCGACGGGTTCGACTGCATGAGCTGCGCCTGGCCCGATCCGGACCCGGGGGAGCGGGCGACCGCCGAGTTCTGCGAGAACGGCGCCAAGGCCGTCGCCGAGGAGGCCACCAAGGCCCGCGCGACCCCGGAGTTCTTCGCCCGGCACAGCGTCGCCGAGCTCGACGCGCACTCCGAGTGGTGGCTCGGTCAGCAGGGCCGGATCACCCACCCGATGGTCCGCCGCCCGGACGCCACCCACTACGAGCCGATCGAGTGGGACGAGGCGTTCCGGCTGATCGCGAGCGAGCTCGACGGCCTGGAGTCGCCGGACGACGCGACGTTCTACACCTCCGGCCGCGCCTCGAACGAGGCCGCGTTCGCCTACCAGCTCTTCGTCCGGGCGTTCGGCACGAACAACCTCCCGGACTGCTCGAACATGTGCCACGAGTCGACGTCGATCGCGTTGCAGGAGTCCATCGGCATCGGCAAGGCCAGCGTCACGCTGCCCGACCTCGTCGGCGCCGAGCTGATCGTGATCGCCGGGCAGAACCCGGGCACCAACCACCCGCGGATGCTCACCCAGCTCGAGCACGCGAAGCAGAACGGCGCGACGATCCTCACGATCAACCCGTTGCGCGAGGCGGGCCTGAACCGCTTCAAGAACCCGCAGACGCCGCGCGGCGTCGTCGGCAACGGCACCCAGCTCTCCGACATGCACCTGCCGATCCGGGTGAACGGCGACATCGCCCTGTTCCAGGCGATCGGCTCGCTGCTCGTCGAGTGGGACGCGCTGGACCACCCCTTCCTGGAGCGGTACACGCACGGCTTCGAGCAGTGGCGCGAGCACGTCGCCGACATCGACTGGGACGTCGTCACCGACGCGACCGGGCTGACCCGCGCGCAGATCACCGACGCCGCCGCGCTGCTGCGGGACTCCCGCAAGACGGTCTTCTGCTGGGCGATGGGCCTGACCCAGCACCGCAACGGCGTCGCCACGATCAAGGAGCTCGTCAACCTGGCGCTGGCCCAGGGCAACATCGGGAAGCCGGGCGCCGGCCTGTTCCCGGTCCGCGGCCACTCCAACGTGCAGGGCGACCGCACGATGGGCATCTGGGAGCGCGTCCCGCAGAGCTTCCTCGACTCGTTGCAGCGCGAGTTCGGCTTCGACCCGCCCCGCGAGCACGGCTTCGACACCGTCGACAGCATCCGCGCGATGCGCGACGGCAAGGTGCAGGTCTTCGTCGGCCTCGGCGGGAACTTCCTGCAGGCCGCGCCGGACACCGACGTCACCGCCGCCGCACTGCGCAACACCCTGCTCAGCGTGCAGATCTCGACCAAGCTCAACCGCTCGCACCTGGTCGGCGGGCGCACCGCGCTGATCCTGCCGACCCTGGGGCGCACCGAGAAGGACGTCCAGGAGTCCGGGCCGCAGTTCATCACCGTCGAGGACTCCACCTGCTCGGTGCACGGCTCCCGCGGCCCGCTCAAGCCGGCGAGCCCGCACCTGCGGTCCGAGGTCTCGATCATCACCGGGATCGCCGAGGCCACCCTCGGCGACCGCTACGGCATCGACTGGGCCGGCATGCGCGCCGACTACCGGCGCATCCGGGACCACATCTCCCGGGTCGTCCCCGGCTGCGAGAGCTACGAGGTCAACGCCCGGCGCCCGGGCGGTTTCATCCTGCCGCACCCGCCGCGCGACTCCCGCACCTTCGACACCGAGTCGGGCCGCGGCGAGTTCGAGGTGTCGCCGATCGACGTGGTGCAGGTACCCGACGGGCACCTGCTGCTGCAGACGCTGCGCAGCCACGACCAGTTCAACACCACCATCTACGGCTACTCGGACCGTTACCGCGGCATAGAGGGCGGCCGGCACGTGGTGTTCGCCCATCGCGAGGACATCGCCGCCCTCGGTTTCGCCGAGGGCGACCACGTCGACCTGGTCACCCGCTGGGAGGGCGACGAGCACGTCCGCTGCGCGCGGGGCTTCCGGCTGGTCTCCTACGACGTGCCGCGGGGCACCGCCGCCGCCTACTACCCGGAGACGAACCCGCTGGTCCCGCTGGACGCGACAGCGCTGAAGAGCAACCAGCCGGCGTCGAAGTCGGTGGTGGTCCGGCTGACCGTCGCCGGTGAGGTCGACTGCGACCCGTCGGGCGCGCAGGGCGCCGTCGGCGGGGACTGGCTGCACAAGTCCGATCCCGAGCCGGCGCACCTGTCCTGACCCTGCGGGTTCGCACCCCGTCGCCCCGGTACGCACCCGCCGCAGCAGGTGCGCACCGCGGCGACGGGGTGCGAACCGCGCGAGCCCCTCCGCCGCTAGCGTTGCGCGGTGGATGTCGAGGCGTGGGTGCGGCACTTCGAGCGGAACGCGACGCGGGCCGACGACATCGACGCCGACCGGGCGGACCCGTGCCTGCTCGACGAGCGGCGCCGGGCGGCATTCGTCCGCTCCTTCCAGCGCTTCGAGCTGGCCGAACGCAGCGACGGCCGGCACGTGCTCGCCGCGGCCCGGCGGGTCGGTGACGAGCGCTACACCCACGCGCTGGGCCTGCTGGTCGCCGAGGAGTGCCGGCACTCGGCGATGTTCGGCGCGGGCCTGCGCCGGCTGGGCGGGGAACCCCTGGCGCGGCACTGGTCGGACCGGGTGTTCACGATGCTGCGGCGGGCCTGCGGTCTGCGCACCGAGCTCTGCCTGTTCCTGGTCGCCGAGTCCGTCTCACTCGACTACTTCGACGCGCTGGCCGCCGCGGCACCCGATCCGGTGCTGCGGGCCGTCGGAGCGCGGGTCGCCGCCGACGAGCGCAACCACCTGCGCTTCCAGCTCGCCCGGATCACCCACGACCGGCCCGCTGCCGCGCCGCTGCGGTGGGCGGCACGGACGACGCTGCTCGCCGTCGGGACCGGTGCGGCGGTCGTCGTGGCGGTCGACCACCGGGCCGCGCTGCGCGCCTGCGGCCGCCATCCGGGCGGTACGCCGCCCGGGCGATCCGCACCCTGCGACACCAGCTCCGGGCGGCGTTCCCCGGCGTGCCGGACCCGCTCGGTCCGCTGCCGCTGCCGCTGGCGCCGGGCGACGGCGACCGTGCCGTCGGCTGACACACGACGCCGGGCCCGCCGGAGGTGGACCGACGACGATCGGCCCCTCACCCGGTCTGACCAGGTGAGGGGCCGATTGTCGTCAGGCACGGAGTGTGCCCCCGGCAGGATTCGAACCTGCGCTCCCGCCTCCGGAGGGCGGTGCTCTATCCCCTGAGCTACGGGGGCCGTGCAACGTGCAGAACACTACCCCACCCCCCGGACGCCCGGCCGCGGGGGTGCCCGCCGGGCCGGGCCCCGCGGACCGCCTGCCCACCGGAGGCCACGCGCGGTCACCTCCTAGAATCGTGCCGGTGAATCCCGACGTGCTCGCCGACCTGGTCCGTGACGTCGCGCGGGACGTGCTGACCCGACGCGGCCTGGACGTCTCGGCGCTGCCCGCCGACGGGGGTGTCGAGCGGCCCCGCAATCCCGAGCACGGCGACTACGCCACCAACATCGCGCTGCGCACCGCGAAGAAGGCCGGCGTGAACCCGCGCGAGCTCGCCGGCTGGCTGGCCGAGGAGCTGACCACCCGGGACGGCATCGCGAGCGCCGAGATCGCCGGGCCCGGGTTCATCAACCTGCGGCTCGCCGCCGACGCGCAGGGCGCGATCGTCGGCGAGGTGCTCGCGGCCGGTCCGGCGTACGGCACCGGCGACGAGCTCGCCGGCCGCAACGTGAACCTGGAGTTCGTGTCCGCCAACCCGACCGGTCCGCTGCACCTGGGCGGCGCCCGGTGGGCGGCGGTCGGCGACGCGCTCGGCCGGGTGCTGTCCGCGCGCGGCGCGAAGGTCACCCGGGAGTACTACTTCAACGACGCCGGGGCGCAGATCGACCGGTTCGTCGCCTCCCTGGTCGCCGCGGCGCAGGGCGAGCCGGCCCCGGAGAACGGCTACGGCGGCGCCTACGTCGGGGAGATCGCGCAGCGGGTCCTCGCCGCCGAGCCGGGCGTGCTGGAGCTGGAGCCGCAGCGCCGGGACGAGGCGTTCCGCCGGGTCGGCGTCGGCTTCATGTTCACCGAGATCAAGGAACGGCTGGCCGACTTCGGCACCGAGTTCGACGTCTGGTTCCACGAGCAGTCGCTGCACGAGTCCGGGGCCGTCGAGGCCGCGGTGGCCGCGCTCAAGGAGAACGGCTCGCTCTACGAGGCCGACGGTGCCTGGTGGCTGCGTTCCACCGACCAGGGCGACGACAAGGACCGGGTGGTCATCAAGTCCGACGGCCGCCCCGCCTACATCGCGGGCGACATCGCCTACCTGCGGGACAAGCGGGCCCGCGGCTTCGACCTGTGCATCTACATGCTCGGCGCGGACCACCACGGCTACGTGGCCCGGCTCAAGGCGGCCGCGGCCGCCTTCGGCGACGACCCGGCCGTGGTCGAGGTGCTGATCGGGCAGCTGGTGAACCTGGTCAAGGACGGCAAGCCGGTCCGGATGAGCAAGCGCGCCGGCACAGTCGTCACGATGGACGACCTGGTCGACGCGGTCGGCGTCGACGCGGCCCGGTACTCGCTGATCCGCTCGTCGGTGGACTCGGCGCTGGACATCGATCTCGACCTGCTGGCCAGCCGCACCAACGAGAACCCGGTCTTCTACGTGCAGTACGCGCACGCCCGGCTGGCGTCGCTGGCCCGCGGCGCCGCCGATCTCGGCATCGACCAGGGCGACGGCTTCGGCCTGCTCGACCACCCCCGCGAGGGCGACCTGATCCGTACCCTCGGCGAGTTCGGCGAGGTCGTCCGCTCCGCCGCGGAGCTGCGCGAGCCGCACCGGGTCGCCCGCTACCTCGAGCAGCTGGCCGGGGCGTACCACAAGTTCTACGACTCCTGCCGCGTCCTGCCCCAGGGCGACGAGGACGGCACCGACCTGCACCGGGCCCGGCTGGCGCTGTGCGCCGCCACCCGCCAGGTGCTCGCCGCCGGCCTCGGCCTGCTCGGCGTGAGCGCGCCGGAACGGATGTAGTGCGATGAGAGCCCACCCCGCAGGCCCGATGCACGCCGGCCTGACCCCCGCGCCCGAGTCCGCCGGGCCGCGTCCCGGGTCGGCCGCGGAGCTGGACCACCTGGCCCCCGCCGTCTGGCCGCGCAACGCCGAGCGCGGCGCGGACGGCGCGCTGACCGTCGCCGGTGCCGACGTCCGCGATCTCGCCCGGGAGCACGGCACCCCGCTGTTCGTGCTCGACGAGGACGACTTCCGGTCCCGCTGCGCCGAGTTCGCCGCCGCGTTCGGGGCCGGCTCGGTGCACTACGCCGCCAAGGCGTTCCTGTGCACCGAGGTCGCCCGCTGGGTCGCGCAGGAGGGCCTGTCGCTGGACGTCTGCTCCGGCGGCGAGCTCGCCGTGGCCCTGCGCGCGGAGTTCCCCGCGGAGCGGATCGCGTTGCACGGCAACAACAAGTCCACCGACGAGCTGATCGCGGCCGTCGACGCCGGGGTCGGCGGGATCGTGCTGGACAGCTTCGACGAGATCGCCCGGCTGGACGCCGTCGCCGCCGAGCGGGGCCGCACCGCCCGGGTGCTGATCCGGCTCACCGTCGGCGTCGAGGCGCACACCCACGAGTACATCGCGACCGCGCACGAGGACCAGAAGTTCGGCTTCTCCATCGCCGGTGGCGCCGGTTCCGACGGGAAGGACTCCGCGGCGCTGGAGGCCGCCCGCCGGGTGATCGGCTCCCGGCACCTGGAGCTGGTCGGGCTGCACTCGCACATCGGCAGCCAGATCTTCGAGACCGAGGGCTTCGAGGCGGCCGCCCGCCGGGTCGTGAAGGTGCTCGCCGACCTGCACACCGAGCACGGCGCGGACAACCTCGCCGCGCTGCGCACGCTGGACCTGGGCGGCGGCATCGGCATCGCCTACCGCCCGGCCGACACGCCGCTGTCGATGCCCGCGCTGGCCGAGGAGCTGCGCTCGATCGTCAAGCGGGAGTGCGCCGCCGCCGGGCTGGACGTCCCGGGCATCGCCGTCGAGCCCGGCCGGGCGATCGCCGGGCCCGGCACCGTCACCCTCTACGAGGTCGGGACGATCAAGGACGTGCCGCTCGGCGGCTACACCCGCCGCTACGTCAGCGTCGACGGCGGGATGAGCGACAACATCCGCACCGCGCTCTACGACGCCGAGTACGACGTCCGGCTGGTGTCCCGCTCGTCGGAGCGCGACAGCATCCCCGACGGCGACGAGCCGGTGCTGTCCCGGGTGGTGGGCAAGCACTGCGAGTCCGGCGACATCGTCGTCCGCGACTGCTGGCTGCCCGCCGATCTCGCGCCGGGCGATCTGCTGGCCGTCGCCGCGACCGGCGCGTACTGCTACACCATGGCGTCCGGGTACAACCGGCTGCCGCGGCCCGCCGTCGTCGCGGTGCGCGAGGGCGCCGACCGGACACTGCTGCGCCGCGAGACACTGGAGGACCAGTTCCGGTTCGAGGTGTGAGCACCCGGGCGTGAGAACGGCCACCCGGCGTGTCCGGGACCGGCCTGACCAGGAATGATCGGCGCCCGCTGGAGCGGGTGCGGTACGCGAGGAGGGCTTGTGGCGAGGGGTGAGAGCGGGGCCGTCCGGGTCGCGTTGCTGGGCTGCGGCACCGTCGGCACCGAGGTGGTCCGGCTGATCACCGACCAGGCCGCGGACCTGACCGCGCGGGTCGGGACCCCGGTCGAGCTGGTCGGCGTCGCCGTCCGCAGGCCGCACCGGCACCCGTGGCTGACCGAGAACTTCGGTCACCTGGTCACGACCGACGCGGGCGCCCTCGTCGCGCGCGACGACGTCGACGTCGTCGTCGAGGTGATCGGCGGCATCGAGCCGGTCCGCGGCTGGCTGCTGGAGGCGTTGAAGGCGGGCAAGTCGGTGGTCACCGCGAACAAGGCGCTGCTCGCCGAGGACGGCCCGACGCTGGCCGAGGCGGCCGACGCGTCCGGCGCCGATCTGTACTTCGAGGCCGCGGTCGCCGGGGCGATCCCGCTGCTGCGCCCGCTGCGCGAGTCGCTGGCCGGGGACCGGATCACCCGGGTCGCCGGGATCGTCAACGGCACCTCGAACTTCATCCTGTCCGCGATGGCCTCCGGCGGCACCTCCTACGGCGACGCGCTGGAGGAGGCCACCCGGCTCGGCTATGCCGAGGCCGACCCGAGCGCCGACGTCGACGGCTACGACGCCGCGTCCAAGGCCGCGATCCTGGCGACGCTCGCCTTCCACACCCGGATCACCGCCTCCGACGTGCACCGCGAGGGGATGCGCGGGGTCAGCTCCGCCGACGTCGCCGCGGCGCGCCGGCTCGGCTGCACGATCAAGCTGCTGGCCATCTGCGAGCGGGTCGTCGACGAGGCCGGGGCGGAGTCCGTCTCGGCCCGCGTCTACCCGGCGATGGTGCCCGACTCGCACCCGCTGGCCCGGGTCGACGGCGCGTTCAACGCGGTGTTCGTCGAGGCCGAGGCGGCCGGCCAGCTGATGTTCTACGGCCAGGGCGCCGGCGGCGCGCCGACCGCGTCGGCGGTGCTCGGCGACATGGTCGCGGTCGCCCGCAACCGGGTCGGCGGCGGCCGCGGCCCGCGCGAGTCCGCGTACGCCAGCCTGCCGGTGCGCGCGATCGGCGAGGTCCCGACCCGCTACCACGTCGATCTCGAGGTCGCCGACCGCGAGGGCGTGCTGGCCGCGATCGCCGGCGAGTTCGCCCGCCAGGGCGTCTCGATCGCCGCGGTGCGCCAGACCGGCGGGATCAACGGCTCGATCGACAGCACCGCGCGCGCCGACGACGCCGGGCCCGGGCCGGCCCGGCTGACCGTCGTCACGCACTCGGCGCGCGAGGCGGCACTGTCCGCGACGGTCGCCGCGCTCGCCGATCTCGACCACGTGATCGGCGTGGTCGGGGTGCTCCGGGTGGAGGGCCTGGGCCGCGCGGTCAGCGCGCTGGGCATGGGCGAGTGACGGTGCGGACCCAGAACACGGTGCGATCCGGCTGTTGCCGGCCGAACAGGGGAGGCGACCGGCGATGACCGGCAGCGTGCACAACGTCCGGGGCCCGGCCGCCGGCGGCCCGACCCCGGCGGTCCAGGCGACCGGCGCGGTGGCGCCCCCGCCGCCCGGGCACTGGCCCGGCGTCGTCGAGGCGTACCGGGACCGGATGCCGGTGCAGCCGGACTGGACCGTCGTCACCCTCGGCGAGGGCGGGACGCCGCTGCTGCCCGCCCCGCGGCTGTCCGAGCGGACCGGCTGCCAGGTGTTCCTCAAGGTCGACGGCGCCAACCCGACCGGTTCGTTCAAGGACCGCGGGATGACGATGGCGGTCACCGCCGCGCTCGCCGACGGCAAGCAGAGCGTGCTCTGCGCCTCCACCGGCAACACCTCGGCGTCGGCCGCGGCGTACGCGACCCGGGCCGGGATGACCTGCGCGGTGCTGGTCCCGCGCGGCAAGATCGCGCTCGGCAAGCTGGCCCAGGCGGTCGCGCACGGCGCCCGGATCCTGCAGATCGACGGCAACTTCGACGACTGCCTGGAGCTGGCCCGCAAGACGACCGCCGACTACCCGGCGATCGCGCTGGTCAACTCGGTGAACCCGACCCGGATCGCCGGGCAGGCGTCCGCCGCCTACGAGATCTGCGACCAGCTCGGGCAGGCCCCGGACATCCACTGCCTGCCGGTCGGCAACGCCGGCAACATCACCGCGTACTGGAAGGGCTACCGCGGCTACCACTCCGACGGGCTGATCTCGGAGCTGCCGCGGATGTTCGGCTACCAGGCGGCCGGCGCCGCGCCGCTGGTGCACGGCGCCCCGGTGAAGGAACCGGAGACGGTGGCGACCGCGATCCGGATCGGCGCGCCGGCGTCCTGGCGCGGCGCGACCACCGCCCGCGACGAGTCGAACGGCCGGTTCGCCGCCGTCACCGACGACGAGATCCTGGCCGCCTACCGGCTGCTGTCCGCCGAGGAGGCGGTGTTCGTCGAGCCGGCGTCCGCGGCGAGCGTCGCCGGCCTGCTGCAGTCCAGCGCGGACGGCACGCTGCCGAAGGGGTCGCTGGTGGTCTGCACGGTGACCGGGCACGGCCTGAAGGACCCGGACTCGGCGCTGCTCACCGCGCCCGATCCGGAGATCGTGCCGATCGATCCCGGCGCCGTCGCGGCGGCCCTCGAGCTGGCCTGATGGGTCGTCCGACACGGGTCCGCGTCCGGGTTCCGGGGTCCACCGCCAATCTCGGGCCCGGCTTCGACTCGCTCGGGATGGCGCTCGGGCTCTACGACGAGATCGAGGTCGAGACGTTCGACACGCCCGGCCTGTTCGTCGACGTCGCGGGGGAGGGCTCCCGGCACGTCCCGCGGGACGAGCGGCATCTGGTCCTGCGCGCGATGCGCCAGGCGTTCGACCTGTTCGGCGGGTCCGACCCGGCGGCGGCGCCGGCCGGCCTGCGGCTGCGCTGCACGAACGCGATCCCGCACTCGCGCGGGCTGGGCAGCTCGGCGGCGGCCGCGGTCGCCGGCGTCACCGCCGCGGCCGTGCTCTGCGGGCGGGACGCGGCGCTGGAGCGCGACGCGCTGCTGCAGCTCTCGGCCGGGATGGAGGGCCACGCGGACAACGCGGCGGCCAGCCTGATGGGTGGTTTCGTCGTCGCCTGGGAGTCCTCCGGTGCGGCCCGCCGGTTCCACGCCGAGAAGCTGGACGTGCACCCGGACGTGCACCCGGTCGCGTTCGTCGCGGGCACCGAGTCGTCCACGAAGACCACCCGCGGCCTGCTGCCGGAGACCGTCCCGCTGGCCGACGCGGCGTTCACCGGCAGCCGGTGCGCGCTCGCGGTGCTGGCGATGACCCGGCGCCCCGATCTGCTGCTGGACGCGACCGAGGACCGGCTGCACCAGCCCTACCGGCGGGCCGCGTACCCGGCGTCGTTGCAGCTGGTCGAGGACCTGCGCCGGCACGGCGTGCCGGCGGCGATCTCCGGTGCCGGCCCGACGGTGCTGGCGCTGACCTCGGACGGATCGGTGCCCGACGCCGTCGACACCGGCGGTTTTGCGGTGCTGCCGTTGCCGGTGGACACCGTCGGGGTCCGGGTCGACGTCTCCTGAGCAGCGGGAATGCGCCGGCCGCCCGGCTCGTTGAGACAGGTGGCGTGACGTACACGACCGCGATCGGCGGACTCGCCGGGTGGGGGTTGTTGCCGCCCGCGAGCGATACGTCTAGTCTCGGCGCTGTACGGCGATCCACGCGACATCCGCGTAGTCTGCAGCCGGGCCCGCTCGCCCGATCTCCTTTCTGACTGGACTCGGAATCCCGAACGGGCGGCCTGACACCCGCGACGTCGTCGTGGTGCTCCATTTTGTGAATGCTGCCGGTGCGGCTCACCCGCGCCGGTCAAGCGCGTGACATCCCCTGACCTGGACAGGACAACCGGGTCGGTCAGGAAGGAACTCTGTGAGCGAGACCGATCTCGCCGGAACCGGGACCGCATCGAACGAGGCGGCGCCCCGCCGTCGCGGCGGCCTGTCCGGCATGGTGCTGGCGGAACTGCGTCAGCTGGCCACCGAGCTGAACGTCCCGGACATCTCCGGCATGCGTAAGGGCGACCTGATCGCGGCCATCAAGGAGCGTCAGGGCGGTGCCGCGACCCCGGCCCGGAAGTCGAAGGCCAAGCCTGCGGCGACCGGGTCCGACGGTGCCGACGCCCCCCAGCTCCCCCTGGGCGACACCGCGGCGGCCCCCGAGCCGGCCGCGAAGCCCGCCGCCGAGGCCACCGCCGCGCCTGCGGCCGAGCCCGCTGCGGGGTCCGCCTCGAACGGTGCCGCCGAGCAGGCCGAGGCGCCCGCGCCGCGTACCCGCCGCCGTCGTGCGGCGACCCGGCCGGCCGGTGCCCCGGAGTCGGCCGCCGAGCCGGCCGCCGCGGAGCAGGCCGGCACCCCGGCCGTGGCCGCGGAGTCGCCCGCCGCGGCGGCGGTCGCGGAGCTGACCCCGGCCGCCCCGGCCGAGGCCCCCGCGAAGCCGGAGCCGTCCGGTGAGGACCGCAAGGCCGACCGCAACGACGACGGGCAGGAGGGCGGCGGCCGCCGGTCCCGCACCCGTCGTCGCGGTGGCCAGGGCGACGACGCACCCGCCCAGCGCGACGCAGGTCAGAAGGACGCCCAGCCGGACTCCGGCGACGACTCCCGCGACGGCGGCCGGGGCGGCCGCAACCGGGACAACGACGGCGGCGGCCGCGGCGGGCGCAACAACCGCAACGCCGACAACCGCGGTGACGGCCGGAACGACGGCCGGAACGAGGACGGGGGCCGCGGCGGCCGGAACAACCCGGGCCGCAACGGCGGCGGCAACTCCCAGAACCTGGGCAACGCCGCCAATGCCGGGAACACCGGGAACGCGGCGAACGCCGGCGGCTACGACGACGACGATGACGACGGTGACGGCCGCGGCCGCCGCGGCCGCCGGTTCCGGGACCGCAGGCGCGGCCGGGACCGCGAGCGCGGGGGCGGCGGCGGCAACGTCGACACCGAGATCCGCGACGACGACGTGCTGCTGCCGGTCGCCGGGATCGTCGACATCCTCGACAACTACGCGTTCGTCCGGACCACCGGCTACCTGTCCGGCCCGACCGACGTGTACGTGTCGATGTCGATGGTGCGCAAGAACGGCCTGCGCCGCGGCGACGCGATCACCGGCGCCGTCCGCCAGCCCCGCGAGGGCGAGCAGCAGCGGCAGAAGTTCAACCCGCTGGTGCGGGTGGACACGATCAACGGCCGGGACCCGGAGTCCGCCCGCAACCGGCCCGAGTTCACCAAGCTGACCCCGCTCTACCCGAACGAGCGGCTCCGCCTGGAGACCGACCCGACCCAGCTGACCACCCGGGTCATCGACCTGGTCATGCCGGTCGGCAAGGGGCAGCGCGCGCTGATCGTCTCCCCGCCGAAGGCCGGCAAGACCACGGTCATGCAGGCCATCGCGAACGCGATCACCACGAACAACCCCGAGTGCCACCTCATGGTCGTCCTGGTCGACGAGCGGCCGGAGGAGGTCACCGACATGCAGCGGTCGGTGAAGGGCGAGGTCATCGCCTCCACCTTCGACCGCCCGCCGTCGGACCACACCACGGTCGCGGAGCTCTCGATCGAGCGCGCCAAGCGTCTCGTCGAGATGGGCCACGACGTGGTCGTCCTGCTGGACAACATCACCCGCCTCGGCCGGGCCTACAACCTGGCCGCGCCGGCGTCCGGCCGGATCCTCTCCGGCGGTGTCGACTCGACCGCGCTGTACCCGCCGAAGCGGTTCCTCGGCGCGGCCCGCAACATCGAGGACGGCGGCTCGCTGACGATCTTCGCCACGGCGCTGGTGGAGACCGGGTCCACGATGGACACGGTGATCTTCGAGGAGTTCAAGGGCACCGGCAACGCCGAGCTCAAGCTCGACCGCAAGATCGCCGACAAGCGCGTCTTCCCGGCGATCGACGTGGGCGACAGCAGCACCCGCAAGGAAGAGCTGCTGATGTCGCCGGACGAGCACGCCGTCATGGTGAAGCTCCGCCGCGTCCTCGCCGCGCTGGACGACCAGCAGGCGATCGACCTGGTGCTCGACCGGCTGAAGAAAACCAAGACCAACATCGAGTTCCTGATGCAGGTCGCCAAGAACACCCCCGGCAAGGACGACGACTGACGGCCCCCGGGCCCCGGTGGGAATTCCGCCGGGGCCCGGGTGGTTGAATGGCATGTCAGCTTCCCGGCTCCGGTTCACCCTGCGGAAGCAGGGACCCGGCGGCCACCGAGAGGAGATCCCATGCGCGAGGGCGTTCACCCTCAGTACGTCGACACCCAGGTCACCTGTGGTTGCGGCAACCAGTTCACCACCCGCAGCACGAAGTCGAACGGTGCGATCACCGTCGAGGTCTGCTCGGCCTGCCACCCGTTCTACACGGGCAAGCAGAAGATCCTGGACTCCGGCGGCCGCGTGGCCCGCTTCGAGGCCCGTTACGGGAAGCGTCAGCGCGCCAACCAGTAGCCACCGTCACGGCGCCCGTCCCCTCGCCCCGCGCGAGGAGGCGGGCGCCGTTTCGCGTTCCCAGCCCGCTCCCGCGACGGAGGACCTCATGACCAGCCAGTCGGTCGACGCGCTGCTCGACGAGCACGCCGAGCTGGAGCAGCGTCTCGCCGACCCCGGCGTGCTCGCCGACCAGGCCCAGGCCCGCAAGCTCGGCCGCCGCTACGCCCAGCTCGGCCCGATCGTGACCACCGCGAACGAGCTGGCGCGGGTCCGGGCCGACCGGGACGCCGCCCGCGAGCTCGCCGCCGAGGACCGGACGTTCGCCGCCGAGGCGGACACCCTCGACACCCGCGTCGTCGAGCTGGAGACGGCGCTGACCGAGCTGCTCGTGCCGCGCGACCCGCACGACTCCGACGACGTCCTGATGGAGGTCAAGTCCGGCGAGGGCGGCGAGGAGTCCGCGCTGTTCGCCGGGGACCTGGTCCGGATGTACACCCGGTACGCCGAGTCCCGCGGCTGGAAGGTCGAGCTGCTCGGCGCCACGCCGTCGGACCTGGGCGGGTTCAAGGACGTGACGCTGTCGGTGCGCGGCCGGGACCCGGCGGACGGGGTCTGGGCGTCGCTGAAGTTCGAGGGCGGCGTGCACCGCGTGCAGCGGGTCCCGGTCACCGAGTCGCAGGGCCGCATCCACACCTCCGCGGCCGGTGTCCTGGTGTTCCCCGACACCGACGAGACGCCGGACGTCGAGATCGACGAGAAGGACATCCGGGTCGACGTGTACCGCGCCTCCGGGCACGGCGGGCAGAGCGTCAACACCACCGACTCCGCCGTCCGGATCACCCACCTGCCCACCGGCATCGTCGTGACGTGCCAGAACGAGCGTTCCCAGCTGCAGAACAAGGCGCGCGCGATGGACGTGCTGCGGGTCCGGCTGCAGGCGAAGGCGGAGGCGGAGGCGGCGGCCGCCGCCTCGGAGTCGAGGCGCTCGCAGGTCCGCACCGTCGACCGGTCGGAGCGGATCCGCACCTACAACTTCCCGGAGAACCGGATCTCCGACCACCGGGTCGGGTTCAAGGCGCACAACCTGTCCTCGGTCCTCGACGGGAACCTGGCCGACGTCGTCGCCGCCCTGGTCGCCGCGGAGCGCGCCGAGGCGATGGCCGGCACCGCCGCCGGCGCCGGCCAGGGGGGAGACGGCGCGGCGTGATCGGTCCGGTCGTCCCCCGCCCGTGTGATCCCGCCGTCGCGTCGCGCCCCGGGCACGGCCACGACCCGGAGAATGGCACCGTGACCAGGGGACTCCGGTGAGCAGGCAGCCGCTGCGGGTGGCGATCGCGGAGGCCGAGCGGACACTGGCCGCCGCCGGGGTCGCGTCCCCGCGGGTCGACGCCGAGCTGCTCGCCGCGCACGTCCTCGGCGCGCAGCGCTCGACGCTGCCGATGATCCCGCTGGTGGACCCGGACGTGGTGGCGCACCTACAGGCCCTCGCGACCCGCCGCGCCACCCGGGAACCGTTGCAGCACATCCTCGGCACCGCCGTGCTCGGACCGGTCGAGGTGGCCGTCGGGCCGGGGGTGTTCACCCCGCGCCCGGAGACCGAGCTGCTCCTGGAGTGGGGCCTCGGGGCGCTGCGGGACGTGCGGCGCCCGGTGGTGCTCGACCTGTGCACCGGCTCCGGCGCGCTCGCGCTGGCCTTCGCGGTGTCCCGCCCGGACGCCGAGGTGCACGCGCTGGAGGCCGATCCGGCCGCGCTGTCCTGGACCCGGCGCAACCTCGACGCGCACGTCCGCGCCGGTGGGCGCCCGGTGACCCTGCACGTCGCCGACGTCCGCTGGCCGGACCTGCTGATCGAGCTCGAGGCCGGGGTCGACCTGGTCGTCTGCAACCCGCCCTACGTCCCCGACGGCACGCCGGTGCCGCCCGAGGTCGAGCGCTGGGACCCGCCCGGCGCGGTGTTCGGCGGGCCGGACGGCACCGAGATCATCCAGGCCGTGGTGCGCGGGGCCACCGGCTGGCTGCGGCACGGCGGGGCGCTGGCGATCGAGCACGACGACACCCACGGGGAGTCGGTGCCCGCGCTGCTGCGCCGGCGGCGGACCCTCGCCGACGTCACCGAGCACCACGACCTGAACGACCGGCCGCGCTTCGTGACCGCCCGGCGCGTCCCGAGCCACTGAGCCGCGCCCGCCCTGCCCGCTCTGCCCCGCTAGGCCGCGCCCCGCCCCGCCCCGCCCGCTCTGCCCCGCCCCGCCCTGCCGCGCGCGCCCGCTGTGCCGCCGCGCTGCGCCGCGCACGCCCTGCCGCGCCGCGCGCCCCGCGTCTTGCCCGCCCGGCCCCGCCGTGCTGCGCCGCGCCGTGCCCCGCCGCGCTGCGTTGTGCCGCGCTGCGTTGTGCCGCGCTGCGTTGTGCCGCGCTGCGTTGTGCCGCGCTGCGTTGTGCCGCGCTGCGTTGTGCCGCGCTGCGCCGTGTCAGGCCGCACTGCGTTGTGCCGTGCCCCGCCCCGCCGCGTGGCGCCCCGCCCCGCCCCGCCGCGCCGCGCCGCGGCCCCGCCGTGCCTCGCCGCGCCGCGTCCTGCCGCGCCCTGCCCCGCCCCGATCTGCCGCCCCGCGCAGCGCCCGCTCCGTTGCCCGGCTCCTCCGCATCCCGCGCTTGCCCTGCCCCGCCGCGCCACGTCCTGCTGCGCCCAGCCGGCCCCGCTGCGCCGGGCTCTGCCGCGCCGCGCTGCCTCACTCCGCCCCGCCGGGTGAGGGCCCCGCTCCGAGTCGGAGCCTGTCACTCGTCGAGATGCGTCTCAGCGCGATTTGTGGATCTTTCCGGTGCGCTGAGCTGCATCTCGGCGTGCAGGGGCGGGTTCGCCCTGTCGCTGCGCGCTCTGGCGTGCGTCCTGCCGCTTCGCGCTTCGCCCCGCCGCGTGTTGCCCTGCCCGGAGTCGCACCCCGTCACCCGCCGAGATGCAGATCAGCGGGAGTTGTGGATCTTCCGAGCCCGCTGAGCTGCATCTCGGCGGGTAGGGCGAGCCCGGCCCGGCGGTGCGGCGCCGTGCTCGGCCCTGTTGCGTCACGCTGCGCTGCGCGCTCGTCCCGCCGGCTTGGTGCTGCCCCTCCAGCGGCGCTGCCCTTCCCGCGGCGCTGCCCCTCCCGTGGCACCGCGCTGCCACGGCAATGCGCTGCTCCCTGCCGGGCGCCGCCCCTCCCCAGTCGCACTCCGTCACCCATCGAGATGCAGATGAGCGCGATTTGTGGATCTTTCCGGCGCGCTGAGCTGCATCTCGGCGAGCAAGCGGGGCAGCCCGCCCCGCCTCGCCCCGCCCGGCCTGCTCTGCGGCGCTGCTCCGGTGCGCTCCCCGCATCGCCGCGCCGCGTCCTACGCCGTTCCGCGCCCTGCCATTCGCGGTGCCTCCTACCGCGCTGCGCTCTGCTCACCTGCGCCGCGTCCCCTGCCGCGCCGCTTCCCTACCGCGCCGCGCTCTCTCCTGCCCGCGCCCGGCCCGCCCGGCGGCGCCGCGCTTCGCCGCCCGCGCCGCGCTTCGCCGCCCGCACTGCGCTCCGCCAGTCGCGCCGCGTCCTGCCCACCTGCGTCGCGCCCCGCCCG
>NZ_BAAAJK010000020.1:30431-84634 GCF_039526905.1 Pseudonocardia kongjuensis
CGCAAGTCCCGCCCAGCCCAGCCCCACACCCGCCGAGATGCAGACCAGCGGGAATTGTCGATCTCCCCAGCCCCCTGAGCTGCATCTCGACGCACCGCGAGCGAGCCCGGCCCCGCCCCGCAACGGGGACGGTCGTATTGTCGCGAACCGTGAGCGCACCCCAGACCCAGCCGCTGTTCGACTGCAGCGACCCGAGCGAGCGCCGCCGTGGATTGGCCGCTGCCGCCCGGGCCGTCCGTGCCGGGGAGCTGGTCGTGATGCCGACCGACACGGTGTACGGCATCGGGTGTGACGCGTTCAACGGCACCGGTGTGCGGAGCCTGCTGGCCGCGAAGCGGCGCGGCCCGGACATGCCGGTCGGCGTGCTCGTCGGGTCCTGGACGACGATCGACGGCCTGGTCACCAGTGTTCCGCAGGCCGCGCGGGCGCTGATCGAGGCGTTCTGGCCGGGCGAGGTGTCGCTGGTGCTGGAGCACGCGCCGTCGCTGGCCTGGGATCTCGGCAGCACCCGCGGCACCGTCATGCTGCGGATGCCGTTGCACCCGGTCGCGCTGGAGCTGCTGCGCGAGGTCGGCCCGATGGCGGTGTCGAGCGCGAACACCTCGGGCAACCCGCCGGCGTCGAACGTGACGGAGGCGATCACCCAGCTCGCCGGGAACGTCCAGGTGTACCTGGACGGCGGTCCGTCCGGTGATCCGGTCGCCTCGACGATCGTCGACCTGACCGGCGCCCGCCCGCGGATGCTGCGCGAGGGCGGGGTCTCGGCCGACCAGGTCGAGGAGGTCGTCGGCCAGGAGATCGACCGGACCTGAGCCGCGCAGGTGTGATCGCCCCGTCAGGGGCGCAGCCAGGGACGACGGGTACCGGTAGCGTGCCCGGGGTGAGTGAGCAGACCTTCTGGGGCCCGGACTTCACCGCACTGCAGCAGCAGGATCCCGAGATCGCCGGGGTCGTGCTGGACGAGCTGGACCGCCTACGCGGCGGACTCCAGCTCATCGCGAGCGAGAACCTGACCAGCCCTGCGGTGCTGGCCGCACTCGGGTCGACGTTGTCCAACAAGTACGCCGAGGGTTACCCCGGCCGCCGTTACTACGGCGGCTGCGGTGTGGTGGACCAGGCGGAGAACATCGGCAACGCGCGCGCCAAGGAGCTGTTCGGCGCCGAGCACGCCAACCTGCAGCCGCACTCCGGCGCGAGCGCGAACCTCGCCGCCTACGCCGCGTTCGCCAAGCCCGGTGACACCGTGCTGGCGATGGACCTCAAGCAGGGCGGCCACCTGACGCACGGCAGCAAGGTCAACTTCTCCGGCCTCTGGTTCAACGCGGTGTCCTACCTGGTCCGTGAGGACACCGAGATCATCGACTACGACCAGGTCCGCGACCTGGCGAAGCAGCACCAGCCGAAGATCATCATCGCCGGTGCCACGGCGTACCCGCGGCTGATCGACTTCAAGATCTTCCGGGAGATCGCCGACGAGGTCGGCGCCAAGCTCATGGTCGACGCCGCGCACTTCATCGGCCTCGTCGCCGGGCAGGCGATCCCGTCCCCGGTGCCCTACGCCGACGTCGTCACCGCCACCACGCACAAGGTGCTGCGCGGCCCGCGCGGCGGCATGGTGCTCTGCCGCGAGGAGCACGCCAAGGCGATCGACAAGGCGGTGTTCCCGTTCTCCCAGGGCGGGCCGCTGATGCACGCCGTCGCCGCGAAGGCCGTCGCGATGAAGGAGGCCGCGCAGCCGGAGTACCAGGCGTACGCGCGGCAGGTCATCGCCAACGCCCAGGCGCTCGCCAAGAGCCTGGAGGCCGAGGGCATGCGGGCCGTCTCCGGCGGCACCGACAACCACCTCGCGCTGCTCGACCTGAGGCCGATCGGCATCACCGGCGGGGAAGCCGAGACCCGCTGCGACCGGGCCGGGATCACCCTGAACAAGAACGCGATCCCGTACGACCCGGCGCCGCCGATGAAGCCCTCGGGCATCCGGGTGGGCTCGCCGAGCGTCACCACCCAGGGCATGACCGAGGCCGACATGGCCGAGGTCGGCAGCCTGCTGGCGCGTGCGGTGAAGGCCGAGCACGACACCCCGGCCGGCGACGCCGAGCTGCGCGACGTCGCCGAGGCGGTCACCGCGCTCGTCTCCCGGGCACCGGCCTACCCTCGGGGGTGACCCGAGCCCCGAGGCGGACCGGAGAGGCGTACCCGACGTGCCGGTGGACCAGCTGAGCTACGGACTCCCGATCCGCGAGTTCCTGCTCGTCGGCCTGGTCTCCGCCGTCGTCACGCTGCTGCTGACCGGCCCGGTCCGGATGCTGGCCCTCAAGGCCGGCGCGGTCGCCTGGCCGCGGGGACGGGACGTGCACGTCACCCCGACCCCGCGGTGGGGCGGCCTCGCGATGTTCGGCGGGGTGCTCGCCGGGCTGCTGCTGGCGCTCTCCCTGCCCGCGTTGCGGCTCGCCTACTTCGAGGGCAGCTCCGAGGTGATGGGCGTCGTCGTCGCGACCGGGCTGCTGGTCGGGGTCGGGCTGCTGGACGACCGCTTCGATCTCGACGCGATCACCAAGTTCGCCGCCCAGGTGACCGCGGGCGGGCTGCTGGTGCTCTACGGCGTGCAGTGGACGACGCTGTGGATCCCGCTCGGCGGCGGCGGCACCGGGATCTCCGGCTCGACGCTGATCCTCGGCCAGGGGCAGTCGGTGCTGCTGACGGTGCTGCTCACCGTCGCGCTGGTGAACGCGATGAACTTCGTCGACGGCCTGGACGGGCTCGCCGGCGGGATCGGGCTGATCACCACGCTGGCCACCGCGGTGTTCTGCGTCGGGCTGATCAGCGAGAACGGCAACGCGCCTGCGGCGTTCGGGCCCGCGCTGATCGCCGTCGTGCTGGCCGGGGCCTGCCTGGGCTTCCTGCCGCACAACTTCCATCCGGCCCGGATCTTCATGGGCGACACCGGCTCGATGATGGTCGGGGTGATGCTGTCCGCGGCGATCACCGCCGCCTCCGGCCGGGTCATCCCGGACGAGGAGACCTCGGCGAGCGACTTCCTCGCGCTGGTCGCCCCGCTGATCGTGCTCGTCGGGATCGTCTTCATCCCGGTGCTCGACCTGCTGATGGCGGTGATCCGCCGGACCCGTGCCGGGACCAGCCCGTTCAGCCCGGACAAGATGCACCTGCACCACCGGCTGCTGCAGCTCGGGCACAGCCACCGACGCGCCGTGCTGCTGGTCTACCTGTGGGCGGCGGTGCTCGCCTTCGGTGCGGTCGCGCTCGCCCTGGTCGACGAGACCGGCGTGGTGCTGGCGGCGATCGGGATCGCGCTGGTCGTCGCGTTCGTGGCGTCCGCGGTGCCGCACCTGGCCCGCACCCGCAGCGCGGCGACCGCCGGGCCGGCCGCATCGGCTTCTGCCGGGCCGGCCGCGACCTCCGCCGGGGCGCCGGCGTCGGCCGACGACGTCGCCGACCGGCGGGATCCGCCGGCCGTCGGCGACGATGCCCGGCCGCGGACGTCCGACGGGCCGGGCCCGGTGCCGCCGCCGGCCCCCGGGCAGCCGGGCGGCAGGCAGCCGGGTGAGGGCGCGCCGCCGGGCCGGACGGCTGCGCGGCCCGTCGGCCCCGGGACGGGCACCCACCGGCCGGGCGGGCCGCCGCCGGTGCACCGGAGCGGTGAGACCCCGTCGCCGCCGCTGCACCGGAGCGGTGAGACCCCGTCGCCGCCGCTGCACCGGAGCGACGAGCCCCCCGCGCACCTGCCCGGCAAGGCCCCGGCGCACCGGCCCGGTGAGGCCCCGGCGCACCGGCCCGGCGATGCCCCGGCGCACCGGCCCGGTGAGGCCCCGGCGCACCGGACCGGCGAGACCCCTGCGCACCGGTCGGGCGAGACCCCGGTGCGCCGGACCGGCGAGACCCCGGTGTACCGGTCGGGCGAGACCCCGGTGCGCCGGACCGGCGAGACCCCGGTGTACCGGCCGGGCGGCGGCCCGGCGCCGCACCGGACCGGCGAGCCCCCTGCGCGGTGGCCCGGTGCGCGCCCCGCCCCCCCGGTGCCGGGGGAGACCCCGCCGCACCGCACCCCGGCGCCGCCGTCGGCATGGCGTGGCCCGCCCACCCGTACCGGGCAGCGGCCGGCCGAGCCCCTGCACCGGCCGGACGCGGTCCCGCCGCGGCGCACCGGGGAGCAGCAGCGGAACGGCCACCCACAGCAACCCGCCCCCGACGACGGCGTCCCGGCCCCCGACGGCGGACACCCCCGGCGAGCGCCCGGCCCGTCCCGCACCGACCAGCCGACCGTGCCCAACCCGGTCCGGCGGGACCCACCGGGCGAGGCCGACCAGCGCTAGCCGGCCGGGGCGGCGGCGACCGGCCGTCACCCCCCAGCCGGCCGACCGACCGTCACCCCCCAGCCGGCCGACCGGCCGTCACCACCCAGCCGGCCGGTCGACCGTCACCCCCCCAGCCGGCCGACCGACCGTCAGCGCGCAACCGGCCGGCCCCTCACCCCCGCGCCCGCCCGGCCCGCACCCGCACGGACGCCGGCCGACCCGCGCCCCGCCGGCGACCGCCGCACAGCACCCCGCCCTCGACCAGCGGCCAGGTCGGTCCGGGGTGTCGGTGGTCACCCCGACGGCCCCCGCCCGCCGGTGGTGCGGCCGTCGTTACCGTGGTGGGGCGCCCGGCGGGCGGCGCACCCACCCACGAGGAGATGACGGGCCATGTGGCGATCGAGGCGACCGGAGCTCGTGGTCGGCCACGAGCAGGCGATGCGCCGGATGTCCGCGTCCATGGCGCGCAACGCGACCCTGCTCGCCGTCCTGGTGGGGGTCGGCTGCGTGATCGCCTTCACGCTGCTGGCCGGGCGGCCCGGCCTCAACGGTGCCGCGATCGGCGCCCTCACGTCCACAGTGTTCGGGCTCGTCACCTCGTTCCTGGTCAGGGGTACCGCCGAGATCCCGCCCCGGTTTGTGATGCTGGCCTCAGTCACCGGCTGGCTCACCAAGTCGCTGATCCTCTTCGGGGTGCTGTTCACCCTCGGTGGGGTGCCCTGGCTGGACCGGAACGCACTCGTCGTGACCGTGCTGCTCGGCATGATCGCGACGGCGGCGGGGGAGGCCTGGGCGGTGTACCGGCTGCGGATCCTGGTGGGCGAGGTTCCGGCAGGTCCAGCCGCCTGACCTGGGGCTATTCGTCCGGTTTGTCGGCCTGCCCCCGGTGGTCGACGGATGGACGGCCGGTGCGCCGGAGATGTCGAGTCGGTGGTGTTAACCGTTGATTACACGACGACCCGGCGGCTCGCGGACCAAGATCGTTTCTCCGCGCGAAGGCCCTGGTGAGGTGCACGTCGGCCCCCGACGCTGTGTAGAAGTACGGCTGATAACATCCCGCGTCGTAGGCGATGTGGGTGATTTTCGGTGATGTGTTCCGAGCGCCCTGGTGCATCGCCCCAGAGGCACCTTGCAGGCGATCCCCGTCCGTGTGAGTCGTGGGACGGGAGCACCGGAAGGACCCCCATTGGGCGAGCTCGTACTGGCGGCTGAGGAGTTCACCCCGCCCGGTCCCAGTGTCTTCAACTACCCGCCGATCTTCGCGGGCGTCACCAAGCCGATGGTGTTGATCGTGATGTCCGCGGTCATCATCGCGGTGTACTTCGCGGTGGCGACCCGGCGGATGGCGATCGTGCCGGGGAAGGGGCAGTTCGCGCTCGAGTCGTTCTACAACGTCGCGCGCAACGGCATGGCCCGTGACCAGATCGGCAAGGACGACTTCAAGCCGTTCATCCCGCTGATCCTGGGTCTGTTCAGCTTCGTGCTGGTCAACAACTACTTCGGGATCATCCCGTTCTTCCAGATCCCGACCATGTCGAAGATCAGCTTCCCGATCGCGCTGGCGCTGGTGGTCTACGTGGCCTACCACTACGCGGGATTCCGGAAGCACGGCTTCGTCGGGTACTTCAAGCACGCCACCCTCCCCAAGGGTGTGCCGATGGCGATCGCACCACTGATCATCGTCATCGAGCTGCTGCAGAAGTTCCTGGTCCAGCCCGCCTCGCTGGCGCTGCGTCTGTTCGCGGCGATGTTCGCCGGCCACCTGATGCTGGTCCTGGTGGCCGTCGGCGCCGAGTTCATGCTGTTCGCCGGTGGTTTCCTGGTGATCCCGGCCGGGCTGGTGGTCATCGCCGGTATCGCCTTCACCTTCCTGGAGGCGCTGGTGATGACGATCCAGGCCTACATCTTCGCGCTGCTGGCGTCGGTGTTCATCGGCGCGGCGGTGGCCGAGGAGCACTAGGAGTACCCACCCCGGCGCCCCGGCGCCGACCTGAACCCGCCGGTTCGTCCGGCCCATCCCCGAACGACCCCCGCCCGAGGGCGGACCCGACGGAAGGAACCCCGAAGTGAGCGCAACGCAGCAGATCCTCGCCCAGGCCGCCGACAACAACGCCGGCTACGCGGCCATCGGCTACGGCCTGAGCGCCATCGGCGCCGGCATCGGCGTCGGCCTGATCTGGTCGGCCGTCGTCAACGGCACCGCCCGCCAGCCGGAGGCCCGCGGCCAGCTGATGGGTATCGGCTGGGCGACCTTCGTGCTCGCCGAGCTGGTGGCGCTGATCGGTCTGGTCGTCTTCTTCATCGCCTCGGCCTGATCGTCGTCCCTGATCCCGGCCCGCTGCCGGCGGCGTGGGACACGTCACGGAAGGACATATGGTGGAACGACTGATCCTCGCCGCCGAGGAACCCTCACCGATCGCCGTCTACCCGGCAGAGCTCGTGCTCGGCCTGGTCTCCTTCGCCATCCTGTTTTTCGTCCTCTGGAAGTTCGCGGTGCCGCGCTTCGAGAAGCTCTACGAGGAGCGGACCGACGCCATCGAGGGCGGCCTGAAGCGCGCCCAGGAGGCGCAGGAGCAGGCTGACCGGCTGAAGAAGGAGTACGAGGACCAGCTGGCCGGCCTGCGGGCCGAGGCCGCGCGCATCCGCGACGACGCGCGCGCCGAGGGCCAGCAGATCAAGGCCGAGCTGCGGGAGGAGGCCGAGCAGGAGGCCGCGCGCATCAAGGCCCGTGGCGACGAGCAGATCGCCGCCGCCCGCGCCGCCGCCGAGCGGTCGCTGCGCGGAGAGGTCGGCGGGCTGTCGGTGCAGCTGGCCGAGCGCCTGCTGCGCGAGCAGCTGGCCGACGACTCGCGGCGCTCCGCGACCATCGACTCGTTCCTCGCCGACCTCGGTGAGACGGGCCAGCGGAGCGGGGCGAGCTGATGGCCCAGGTCCTGCAGGCCGCCACCCGGGAGGCGCTGGCCGGTCTCATCGAGCGGCTGGACGCCTACACCGACGGCGCCCCCGCCCGCGAGCTGACCACGACCGCCGACGAGCTGTTCTCGGTGGCCCGCTTCCTCGACGGCGAGCGGCAGGTGCGCAGGCTGCTGGCCGACGCGAGCTCGCCCGAGCAGGCGCGGGTCGACCTGGTGCAGCGACTGCTCGGCGGGAAGCTCTCGCAGCCGGTCCTGGACCTGGTCGCCGAACTGGTCCGCAAGCGCTGGTCGAAGCCGCGCGACATCGTCCTCGCGGCCGAGACGCTGGCCCGCCGGGCCACCCTGTCGACGGCCGCCCGCAACGGCTCCCTCGACGAGGTCGAGGACCAGCTGTTCCGGTTCGGCCGCATCCTCGCCCGCGAGCCGGAGCTGAACGCGCTGCTCGCCGACACCACCAAGCCCGTCGACGGGCGGCTCCAGCTGCTCGACGGCGTACTCGGTGACCGGGCCTACCCGACCACCGCCACCCTGCTCCGCCAGACCGTGCGGCTGCCGCGCGGCAGGCACCTCGACGTCCTCGCCGAGGAGCTCGCCGATCTCGCCGCCGCGCTGCGGGAGCGCTCGGTGGCGAAGGTGCGGACCTCCGTCGCGCTGACCCCGGAGCAGGAGTCGGCGCTCGCCGACACCCTCGGCCGCATCTACGGCCGCACGATCTCCCTGCAGGTTGAGCTCGACCGGGACCTCCTCGGAGGTCTGGTCGTGCAGGTCGGCGGCGAGGTCATCGACGGTAGCGTGGCGGGCAGACTCGCCGCCGCACGCCGTTCCCTGCCCAGCTGACCTGCCCGAGGGCGCACCGCCGGCCCCCGGCGGCACGATCTCAGGTCCCGTTCGAGAGAAGGAACGACGCAGCCATGACAGAGCTGACGATCTCCTCCGAGGAGATCCGGAGTGCGATCTCCAGCTACGTCTCGTCGCTGGAGAACGACACCGACCGCCGTGAGGTCGGGACCGTGTCCGACACCGGCGACGGCATCGCCCACATCGAGGGCCTGCCCTCGGCCATGACGAACGAGCTGCTCGAGTTCGACGGCGGCGTCCGCGGCGTCGCGCTGAACCTGGAGCCGAACGAGATCGGCGCGGTCGTCCTCGGCGACTACACCGGCATCGAGGAGGGCCAGCAGGTCACCCGCACCGGCGAGGTGCTGTCGGTGCCGGTCGGCGAGGGCTACCTGGGCCGGGTCGTCGACCCGCTGGGCAACCCGATCGACGGCCTCGGCGACATCGAGACCGACTCCCGCCGCGTGCTGGAGCTGCAGGCCGCGTCGGTGATGGAGCGCCAGTCGGTGCACGAGCCGCTGCAGACCGGCATCAAGGCGATCGACGCGATGACGCCGATCGGCCGCGGCCAGCGGCAGCTGGTGATCGGCGACCGCAAGACCGGCAAGACCGCGGTCTGCGTCGACACGATCATCAACCAGAAGGAGAACTGGGCGTCCGGCGACCCGAAGAAGCAGGTCCGCTGCATCTACGTCGCCATCGGCCAGAAGGGCTCCACGATCGCCGGTGTCCGGCAGTCCCTCGAGGACGCCGGCGCGCTGGAGTACACGACGATCGTCGCGTCCCCGGCGTCCGACCCGGCCGGCTACAAGTGGCTCGCCCCCTACACCGGCTCGGCCATCGGCCAGCACTGGATGTACCAGGGCAAGCACGTCCTGATCGTGTTCGACGACCTGTCCAAGCAGGCCGAGGCCTACCGCGCGATCTCGCTGCTGCTGCGCCGCCCGCCGGGCCGCGAGGCGTACCCGGGTGACGTCTTCTACCTGCACTCGCGGCTGCTCGAGCGCTGCGCGAAGCTCTCCGACGAGCTCGGCGCCGGCTCGATGACCGGTCTGCCGATCATCGAGACCAAGGCGAACGACGTGTCGGCCTACATCCCGACCAACGTCATCTCGATCACCGACGGCCAGGTCTTCCTGGAGTCCGACCTGTTCAACCAGGGCGTCCGGCCGGCGATCAACGTCGGTATCTCGGTCTCCCGGGTCGGCGGTGACGCCCAGGTCAAGGCGATGAAGACGGTGTCCGGCTCGCTGCGTCTGGACCTGTCGCAGTACCGCGAGCTGGAGGCGTTCGCCGCCTTCGGCTCCGACCTCGACGCCGCCTCGGCCGCCGCGCTGGGCCGTGGCGAGCGGCTGGTGGAGCTGCTCAAGCAGGCGCAGTACGCGCCGGTCGCGGTGCAGGACCAGGTCGTCTCGATCTGGCTGGGCACCAGCGGCAAGCTGGACTCGGTGCCGGTCGCCGACGTGCAGCGCTTCGAGGCGGAGTTCCGCGAGTACAGCCGCCGGCACGCCTCGGGTCCGCTGAACGAGATCGTCGACACCGGGAAGCTCTCGGACGACGCGATCGAGACCCTGACCAAGGCCGTGGACGAGTTCAAGCGCAACGAGTTCACCGCCTCCGACGGCTCGTCCGTCGTCCCGAACGAGAAGCCCGCCGAGGCCCTCGACGAGGACGACGTCGACCAGGAGACCGTCACGGTCAAGAAGAACTGAGGCTGATACCAGATGGCGGCACAGATCCGGGTGCTGCGCCGGCGTATCCGGTCGACGCAGTCCATCAAGAAGATCACCCGATCCCAGGAGCTGATCGCGACCTCACGGATCGCGAAGGCCAGGGCGCGGGTGAACGAGGCGCGCCCCTACGCGGAGCTGATGACGAGCACGCTGTCGGAGCTGGCGTCGAACTCGGCGCTGGACCACCCGCTGCTGGTCGAGCGGGAGACCCCGAAGCGGGCCGCGGTGCTGGTCGTGACCAGCGACCGCGGCCAGTGCGGCGGCTACAACGCCAACGTGCTCAAGGAGGCCGAGCAGCTGCAGTCCCTGCTCCGTGAGCAGGGCAAGGAGCCGGTGCTCTACGTGATCGGCCGCAAGGGCGTCTCGTACTACCGGTTCCGCAACCGGCCGATCGAGCAGTCCTGGACCGGCTTCTCCGAGCAGCCCGGCTACGAGCACGCGGCCGAGGCGGCGAAGACGCTGGTGGACGCGTTCATGGCCGGGGTCGACGACCCCGAGGGCGAGGCGGCCGAGGACGGCGTGCACGGCGTGGACGAGCTCCACCTCGTGTACACCAGCTTCAAGAACATGATCACCCAGGTGCCGCAGGCCCGGCGGATGGCACCGCTCGAGGTCCAGTACTCCGGCGGGGTCTCCGCGGAGGCGGGCCCGGCCGACGAGGACGCGCAGGACGAGTTCCCGACCGGCGGCCCGGACTCGGGCCCCCAGTCGCTGTACGAGTTCGAGCCGGACGCGGACACGCTGTTCGACGCGCTGCTGCCGAAGTACATCGGGGCCCGCCTCTACGCGGCCCTGCTGGAGTCGGCGGCGTCGGAGTCGGCGAACCGCCAGCGGGCCATGAAGGCCGCCACGGACAACGCGAACGAATTGATCCGTAGTCTGACACTGGAGGCCAACCAGGCACGTCAGGCTCAGATCACCCAGGAGATCAGCGAGATCGTCGGTGGTGTCGACGCTCTCGCCAGCGCAGGAAGTGAGAGCTGATGACCACGACCACTGCCGAAACGTCGGCCGGTCCGATCACCGGGCGCGTCGTCCAGGTGACCGGTCCGGTCGTCGACGTCGAGTTCCCGCGCAACCAGGTCCCGGACCTGTACAACGCGCTGACGCTCGACGTCGACCTCTCCGGTGACAAGCGCAAGCTGACCCTGGAGATCGCCCAGCACCTGGGCGACAACCTCGTCCGGGCCATCTCCATGCAGCCGACCGACGGCGTCGTGCGCGGCCAGGAGGTCACCGACCTCGGCCGGCCGATCTCGGTGCCGGTGGGCGACCAGGTCAAGGGGCACGTGTTCAACGCGCTCGGCGACTGCCTGGACGACCCGAACATCCAGTTCACCGGCGACCTGCGGTCGATCCACCAGAAGGCGCCGCGGTTCGACCAGCTCGAGGGCAAGACCGAGATGCTGGAGACCGGCATCAAGGTCCTCGACCTGATGACGCCGTACGTGGTCGGCGGGAAGATCGGCCTGTTCGGCGGCGCGGGCGTCGGCAAGACCGTGCTGATCCAGGAGATGATCCAGCGTGTCGCGCTGAACTTCGGTGGCACCTCGGTGTTCGCCGGCGTCGGCGAGCGCACCCGTGAGGGCAACGACCTCATCACGGAGATGACCGAGTCGGGCGTCATGAAGAACACCGCCCTGGTGTTCGGCCAGATGGACGAGCCGCCGGGCACCCGTATGCGGGTCGCGCTGTCCGCGCTGACCATGGCGGAGTACTTCCGGGACGCGCAGGACCAGGACGTCCTGCTGTTCATCGACAACATCTTCCGGTTCACCCAGGCCGGCCAGGAGGTGTCCACCCTGCTGGGCCGGATGCCGTCCGCGGTGGGCTACCAGCCCACCCTGGCCGACGAGATGGGCGAGCTGCAGGAGCGGATCACCTCGACCCGGGGCCGGTCGATCACCTCGATGCAGGCGATCTACGTCCCCGCGGACGACTACACCGACCCGGCGCCGGCGACCACGTTCGCCCACCTGGACGCCACCACCGAGCTCTCCCGGCCGATCTCCCAGAAGGGGATCTACCCGGCGGTGGACCCGCTGACCTCGACGTCGCGGATCCTGGACCCGCAGTACGTCGGCGACGAGCACTTCCGGGTCGCCAACGAGGTGAAGCGGATCCTGCAGAAGTACAACGACCTGCAGGACATCATCGCCATCCTCGGCATCGACGAGCTGTCCGAGGAGGACAAGCAGCTGGTCGGCCGGGCCCGCCGGATCGAGCGGTTCCTGTCCCAGAACCTGCTGGTCGCCGAGCAGTTCACCGGCCAGCCGGGCTCGACGGTCCCGCTGAAGGAGACCATCGAGGCGTTCGACAAGATCGCCAAGGGCGAGTTCGACGACGTGCCCGAGCAGGCGTTCTTCCTCTGCGGTGGTCTCGAGGACCTGGAGAAGAACCGCAAGAAGCTGGAAGGGTGACATGCCGGCTGAGATGACCGTGGAGCTGGTCTCGGTCGAGCGCAGGCTGTGGTCGGGCGACGCGCGCTTCGTGCTCGCCCGGACCACCGTCGGCGAGGTCGGCATCCTGCCCGGCCACCAGCCGATGCTGGCCCAGCTGGAGGAGGCCGGCGTCGTCCGGATCGACGCGACCGACGGCACGAAGCGCACCATCGCGGTGCACGGCGGGTTCCTGTCGGTCTCCGCGGAGCGGGTGTCGATCCTGGCCGAGTTCGCCGAGCAGTCCGACGAGATCGACGTCGACCGCGCCCGGCGGGCGCTGGAGCGGGCCGACGACTCCGACGAGGGTGCGGCCGCGAAGGCCCGCGCGGAGGCCCGCCTCCGCGCGGCCGAGGCCAACTAGGGGCGGGGGAGACACACGGCGGTGGAGCTGATCGCGGCGATAGTCGGAGTTCTGCTGCTGTGTCTGGTCGTCCCACTGGTCTGGCTCGCCGTACGGCGGGTGCGACTGATGCGTAACGGCGGCGTGGACCTGTGTCTGCGCCGCCGTTTCGCTGTCACGGACTGGCACTTCGGGGTGGGCCGCTACGAGGGCGAGCGGTTCGCCTGGTACCGGCTCACCAGCTTCCGGATCGGCCCGACGGTCGTCGTCGAGCGGGGTGAGCTGGAGATCGTCGACCGGCGCCCGCCGCACCGCTCCGAGGAGTTCGCGATCCCGATGGCGGTCGAGGTGCTGCGCTGCCGCGGCCGGGACGCCGGCGGCCGCGAGATCGACGTCGAGCTCGCGATGTCGTCCGACGTGCGGACCGGCTTCATGGCGTGGCTGGAGTCGACGCCGCCGGGCCACAACCACTACCGCGAGGCGTCGTAGCGGCGGACCCGGCCCGCGTCAGGACCGGGGAGCGCCGTGCGGTCCGCCGGGCTGCCACAGCACGTCGCCGTCCGGGTTCGCGACCCGGCCCAGGATGAACAGCAGGTCCGACAGCCGGTTCAGGTACTGCGCGGTCAGCGGGTTGGTGCGCTCCGCGTCGTCCTCCAGCAGCGCCCACACCGACCGCTCGGCGCGCCGGGTGACGGTCCGGGCGACGTGCAGGTACGCCGCGCCGGGGGTGCCGCCGGGCAGGATGAACGAGCTGAGCTTCGGCAGCTCCGGGTTGAACTCGTCGCACCAGCCCTCGAGCCGGGTCACGTAGCCCTCGGTGACCCGCAGCGGCGGGTACTCGGGGTTCTCGACGATCGGCGCGCACAGGTCCGCGCCGACGTCGAACAGGTCGTTCTGGATCTGCCGCAGCGGATCGGCGACCCGCTCGGCGAGCCCGCCGAGGGTGACCGCGACCCCGATCGCGGCGTTCGCCTCGTCGGTGTCGGCGTAGGCGGCCAGCCGCGGGTCCGTCTTGCGGACCCGGCTGAAGTCGCCGAGGGCCGTCGTGCCGTCGTCGCCGGTCTTCGTGTAGATCCGAGTCAGGTGTACCGCCACGTCGACAGGCTATGCGGCGCGGCGACACGCGGGCCAGACCGGACCGGCCGTCCGCGCCACGACAACCGTTCGGTGTGTTGCGCCGGACGGTCCAACCTCACCCCGACACGTCGGGGTGTGCCCGGGCGCCGGTGGCCGTCCCGTTACCGTTCCAGGCGTGGTGGAGCATTTCGCGGTCCGTGGCGGGGCCCGGCTGAGCGGGTCCGTCGACGTCGTCGGGGCGAAGAACAGCGTGCTCAAGCTGATGGCGGCGGCGCTGCTCGCCGAGGGCCGGACGACGCTGGAGAACTGCCCGGAGATCCTGGACGTGCCGCTGATGGCCGACGTCCTGCGCAGCCTGGGCTGCACGGTGACGATCGAGGGCCCGACGGTGCACATCGACGTCCCGGCCGATCCCGGCGCCGAGGCCGACTACCGGTCGGTGTCGAAGCTGCGGGCGTCGGTCTGCGTGCTCGGGCCGCTGGTGGCGCGCTGCCGGCGGGCGGTCGTCCCGCTGCCCGGGGGCGACGCGATCGGCTCCCGCCCGCTGGACATGCACCAGAACGGGCTGCGCAAGCTCGGGGCGACGACCGACATCGTGCACGGCAGCGTCACCGCCTCCGCCGGGGACCTGCACGGCGCGCAGATCTGGCTGGACTTCCCCAGCGTCGGCGCCACCGAGAACATCCTGATGGCCGCCGTGCTCGCCGAGGGCACCACGGTCATCGACAACGCCGCCCGCGAGCCGGAGATCGTCGATCTCTGCGTGATGCTGCAGCAGATGGGCGCGAAGCTGGAGGGCGTCGGCTCGTCCACCCTGACCGTGCACGGCGTGACCGGGCTGCAGCCGACCACGCACCGGGTGATCGGGGACCGGATCGTCGGTGCGACCTGGGCGTTCGCCGCCGCGATGACGCGCGGCGAGGTGACCGTGCGCGGTGTCGACCCGCACCACATCGACCTGGTGCTGGACAAGCTGCGCAGCGCGGGCGCCGAGATCACCGTCGGCGACCACCAGTTCACCGTCGCCCAGGCGGAGCGCCCGCAGGCGGTGGACTTCGTGACGCTGCCCTACCCGGGCTTCGCGACCGACCTGCAGCCGATGGCGATCGCCCTGTCCGCGGTCGCCGACGGCACCTCGATGATCACCGAGAACGTGTTCGAGGCCCGGTTCCGGTTCGTCGACGAGATGGTGCGGCTCGGCGCCGACGCCCGCACCGACGGCCATCACGCCGTCGTCCGCGGGCGGCCGGAGCTGTCCAGCGCGCCGGTGTGGGCCAGCGACATCCGGGCCGGCGCCGGGCTGGTGCTGGCCGGGCTCTGCGCGCGCGGCTCCACCGAGGTGTGGGACGTCGCGCACATCGACCGCGGCTACCCCCGGTTCGTGGAGAACCTCAGCGCGCTCGGTGCGGACATCGCCCGGGTCGCCGGCGAGCCGGAGCGCTAGGAGCTAACCGGCGGGCGTCCGGAGGGCGGGCTCGTAGGGGGCGCCGAACCGGGACCCGTCGAACACCCGGCGGACGACCGGATCGCCGCCGTCGCGGCCGATGTCGACGGCCGCGATCCGGGTGGTTCCCCGCTGCGTGGCGTCCGGCGGGGTGAACGACAGGTAGGCGCGCAGCCGGTGCACCGAGCCCGGCAGGTAGACCGCCGAGCGCAGTGACGGGCCGCGCTCCAGGGCGGTCCCGGTCCCGGCCACGACGTGGTCGCGCACGGCCCGGTCGAGCACCGGCTCCAGCGTGGCCAGCAGGTCGTCGGTCAGCGCCGGCCCGAAGTCCCGGCCGGCGGGCTGCTCGATCCCGTCGCCGCCCGCGAGCACCCGGGTGGCGTGCCGGACCTCGGCGTCCAGGGCCAGGCCCTGCTCGGCGGACCGGAGCACCGCCGGGAGCCCGGGATCGACGGCACCGGCCGGCCGGGCCCGCTCCGGGGCGACCGAGACCCGCAGGTCGACGCCGTGCCGGTCGGTCACCAGCGCGGCCGCGCAGCGGTCCAGCAGCGGGAGCAGCCCGGCACCGGCGTCGCGGTCGACGTCGGCGAGCACGGTCAGCACGATCCGCAGGTGCGACGCGGCGTCCGGTGCGGCCGGCCGGCCGCGGTCCGACCAGGAGATCTCGGTGACGCCGCCGAGGGCTGCCCCGCACGGTCCCGCTGTCAGCGCGCGCAGCGTCGCGGCGGCGGACCGCGCCTCGTCGGCCCGCTCGGCGACCCGGCGCAGGCAGTCCGGGCCGCAGTCCGGATCGATCCCGAAGCGCAGGACGGCGTCCGGGTCGTCGACCAGGCCGGCCAGCGCGACCGGCGGGCCGTCCCCGTCCGGGGCGTCGACCTGCAGGATCCGCAGTCCGCCCGGCACCGCGTCGTCGGCGATCCGCTGGGCCACCCGCTCGGGACGGTCGGTGACCCCGACGACCACCGCGGCGACGGCGAGGATCCCGACGAGCCCGACGACCACGAGTACTCCCCGGCGCATGCCCGGACGGTAGCCGGGTGGGCCGGGCGGGTCCTCCGTAGCACCACCGTGGCCCGTGGAGCGTTGTGCCGGGCTACCGGTGACGGAACGACGTCGCGTTCCGCTCCTCGACGAGGCCGTACTCCTGGGCGGCCAGGTCCAGGCGCTCGCATGCCTCGCGGAGTTCCTCCACCCACGCCTTGTGCGTGTCGAGGATGTGGTTGATCTGGGCCTGGAACATCCGCTGCGCGTCGATCGAGACGGGGTCGTCGCCGCACCGGGGGATGGCCCGGAGATCGCTCGCGTCCCGCAGGGCCTGTTGGACGGAGTCGATCTCGCGCAGCAACACGGCCCGCACCTGACGCACGTTGGTGACGTCGATCTGGGTCATCAGGGAGTCGGATGCGGTGCCCCGGGGCGCGTGTGCGTCGGTGTCCATCGGGCGGACCGTAGGGGTGGACCGCCGCCGGGGATGGTGATCGTGGGCTCCGGTTCGCCGTCGCGAACGGACTCAGCCCGCCGGCCGGAGGTTGCGCAGCGCCTGCGAGGTCAGGAGCGTCGTCTTCCCACAGACCTCGTCGAAGTCCTTGATCGAGCCGTCCTCGTTCGACGCGGTCGCCATCACCTGGACACGGATCCCGTGCGGGTCGGAGGCGTCGATGTAGTGCGAGCACAGGGGGAACGAGTCGCCGAAGGCGGTGCTCTGCACGACGCCGTAGCCGTCCACGACGTGCACAGTGGAGTCGGGGGTGCCGACGACGACCGCCGCGGGCAGCGGGAGGGTCTGGACGGAGTAGTTGTAGCCGTCGTCGAAGTTGCTCCAGCCGCAGATCCGGGTCGGGCCGTCGCCCAGGTCGCCGGTGCCGGGCTCCCCGGGGCCGACTCCGCGGTCGGCCTGTTCGGCGGGGGTGAGGGCGGCGCAGGGATCGATGCCGGTGACGTCGATGTCGGCCGGCCGGGGTGGGAACGGGGAGTCCGGGGCCGCCTCGGCACACCCGGTGAGCAGCGTGATCGCGGCGAGGGCGATGAGCACGGAGCGGATGCGGCATGCCGCCGGTCGGGCCACGGACGTCCTCCGGACGGGTGAGGGGGCGCTCAGGCTAGCGGTCGGTGCCCGCCGCCCGGGCGGAACCGGCGACCCCACGGAGGGCTCGGCCGTGCCGGTGGGGTGGCCGCCCCCGCGCGCTGCGGCCGTGACCCGATCGTGGCAGTCTTCCCGTCACACTGACGAGGAGGTCGCCATGGTGCGCACGCCCGACACCGCCGACGTGGCCAGGGCCGGCCGCGGAGCGCGGGACGTGGCCCACTCCGCCCCGGTCCGGATCGCGGCCCGGGTCGGGATCGCCGCCAACGGCGTCCTGCACCTGCTGATCGGCTGGCTGGCCGTGCAGGTCGCGCTCGGCTCCGGAGGGCAGGCCGACCAGAACGGCGCGCTCGGCGCCATCGCCGCGGAGCCGCTCGGCCGGGCGTTCCTGTGGGTGCTCGTCGTCGGGTTCGCGGCCGTCGTGCTGTGGCGCTCGGTGTCGGCGGTGTGGGGGTTCGGCTACCTCGGTGACCGGAAGAAGCAGCTCGCGAAGCGGCTGGTCTCCGCCGGGCTGGCGGTGGTCTACCTGGTGCTGGCGATCGCGGCGGCGACCACCGCGATCCGCGGCCGGGCGTCGTCGGGCAGCGGCGGCCAGGCCACCGCCGGGCTGCTCGGGCTGCCGGGCGGGCAGATCATCACCGCGCTCGTCGGCCTCGGCGTCGTCATCGGCGGTGGCGTCATGATCTGGAACGGCTGGACGAAGCGGTTCATGGAGGACCAGGACCTCGCCGGCGCTGACACCCGGGCCCGGCGGCTCAACGCGCGCACCGGCCAGGTCGGGTTCATCGCCAAGGGCATCGCGTTCGGGGTGCTCGGGATTCTGCTCGGCGTCGCCGCGCTGACCTTCGACCCGCAGCGGGCGAACGGCCTGGACTCGGCGCTGAAGACGCTGCGCGAGCAGCCCTACGGGGTGTTCCTGCTGATCGCGGTGGGGTTGGGGATCGCCTGCTACGGGGTCTTCTGCTTCCTCGACGCCCGGTACCACCGGGTCACCTGAACGACCCGGCGGTCTCGTCCTCGACGAGGCCGTACTGGACGGCGGCCTCCTTGAGGCGTGTGCAGGCTTCGTTCAGCTCGGCCAGGTAGGCCTCGTGGGTTGTGAGGATCTGATCGATCTTCCTCTGGAACATGGACTGCGCGTCGACGGATACAGGATCGTCGCCACAACGGGGGATGTCGCTCAGCCAGGCTGAATCCTTGAGTGCCTTCTGGATGGACAGGGCTCTTTGCTCGAGTACTGCATGAACCTTCATCACGTTGGTGATGTCGATCTGGGTCATCAGGGAGTCGGAGGCGGTTCCGCGGGGAAGTCGTGCGTCGATGTCCACGGGCAGGGACGGTAGGGACACGATCGCGCGACCGGTGCGTACCGGAACTTCCTCGTCGCAGCCGTGAACGTCACCGACCGCGCAAGTTCTCCAGCACCTGCGCCGTGACCGTCTCTGCTCGGTCACAGACCTGGTCGAGCGATCTGCGTGAGCCGTCGTCGTTGCGCCGGCTGGCCTGGACCTGGATGCGCAGGGCCTGCTCGTCGGAGGCATCGACGTAGAATTCGCACAGCGGGAACGACTCCGCGTGCGACGTCGACTCGACCACGCCGTAGCCGCCGACGACGCCGACTGTTGTACCCGGCGCCTCGGTCGCGACCGCAGCCGGCTCCGGAAGGGTCTGGACGGTGTAGTTGTGGCCGTCGTCGAAGTTGCTCCACAGGCATGCCCGGGTCGATCCGATGACGATCCGGCCGACTCTCGGTTCGCCGGGTCCGACGCCCAGCTCGTTCTGCTGTTCAGCGGTGAGGGCTGTGCAGAGGTCGACGGTGGTGGTGTCGATGTCGGCGGGCCGGGGTGGGAAGGGTCCGGTGGGCTCGCTGGTCCCGCAGCCGGCGAGCAGGGCTGTGATCGTGAGCAGGACGGCGGTGCGGCGCAGTGCCGGTCGTGCCACGGGTCCTCCGAGCGCCTGGGGAGGGTCAGGTTAGCGGGAGCTGGTCACTGTCCGGTGTGGAACGGCCCCGGTGACGGCGGCATGATCGCCAATCGGGAACCGAGACGTTCACCCAGCGGGCGTTCTGGTTCCCGATCGGTGATCGTGCGGGTCACCTGAAGGACTCGGCGGTCTCGTCCTCGATGAGGCCGTACTGGACGGCGGCATCCTTGAGGCGGGTGCACGCCTCGTGCAGTTCGGCCAGGTACACGTCGTGGGTATCGAGGATGTGGTCGATCTTTGCCTGGAACATCTTCTGTGCGTCCCTGGAGACGAGGTCGTCGCCGCAGCGCGGGATGTTCCGGAGCGGCGCGGCCTTGATTATCGCTGTCTGAATGGAGTGGATCTGGTGTTCCAGCGCGGCGTGTACCTCCAGGACGTTGGAGATGTTGATCTGTGTCATGAGTGAGTCCGATGCGGTTCCCCGGGGAACCCGAGCGTCGATGTCCACGGCCGGAAAGGTAGGAGTCGTTCCCGTCCGCGGTGGCGGCTCGCGAGCTGCGGTTCGCACTCGCGAAGTCGGTCGAACATCATGCGGGCGCGTCCCGAAGATTCTGCAGGACCTGTGACGAGACCGTCGTCGCCCGGCTGCACACCTGCTCGGAGCTGACGTGGCGGCCGTTCTCGTCCCGCGCCGTTGCCTGGACCTGAACGCGGAGCGCGGCGCTGTCGGAGATGTCGAGGTAGAGCTCGCAGAGCGGCAGTGATTCCTCGTGATCCGTGACCCGAACGGATCCGTAACCCTCGACCGGCTGAACCGTCGAGCCGGGGGCGCCCACGGCGGCCGCCGCCGGGGTGGGGAGCGTCTGGACGGTGTAGTTGTAGCCGTCGTCGAAGTTGCTCCACCCGCAGATCCGGGTCGGACCGTCGCTGTGCTGCTCGGCCCAGCTCTCGCCCGGATCGACGCCCAACTCGTCCTGCTGCTCGGCGGTGAGGGCTGTACAGAGATCGACGGTGGCGGTGTCGATGTCGGCCGGCCGGGGCGGGAACGGACCGGCGGGCTCCCCGGGCCCGCACCCGGCGAGAAGCACCACCAGCGCCGTGAGGAGAGCCCGGCCGACGGTCCGACATGCCATGGCGCCTCCAGGGGGAGCGGGGGATCCCAGGTTAGCGCCGGTGATCACTGTCCGGTGTGGATCCGGACAGCAACATCACCGACCCGTCGCCGAGGGTCCCGCCCGTTGCGTTCTTAACGATTGATCAGTAGGTTGCCGACACCGCCTCGACGTGGAGGGAGCCGCGCATGACCGTGGTCGACGAGACCCAGGGCACGACGTCGGAGTACCGCAGGGCGGTGCGCTCCTGGCTCGCCGCCAACGCCCCCGGCTCACTCGCCCACCTGCCGCCCGACGAGCATCTGCGGCGCTCCCGGGAGTTCCAGGCCGCCCTCTACGACGCCGGGTACGCGGGCATCACCTGGCCGGAGAGCGTCGGCGGGCAGGGCCTCGGGCAGGCCGAGCAGCAGGCGTTCTCCGACGAGGCCGCCGAGCACGAGCTGCCGCTGTACCCGTTCATGATCGGGATGGGGATGTGCGGGCCGACGGTCGTCGACCTGGGCACCGACGCCCAGCGGGACCGCTACCTGCGCCCGCTGCTGCGCGGCGAGGAGATCTGGTGCCAGCTGTTCTCCGAGCCGGGCGCCGGATCCGACGTCGCGAGCCTGCAGTCGCGGGCCGTGCCCGACGGCGACCGCTGGATCCTCAACGGCCAGAAGGTGTGGACGACGAACGCCCAGTTCGCCGACTTCGGCGCGGTCCTCGCCCGCACCGACCCGGACCGGCCGAAGCACGCCGGGCTGACGATGTTCGTCGTCGACATGCACGCGCCGGGCGTCACCGTCCGGCCGCTGAAGGACATGACCGGCCGGACGCCGTTCAACGAGGTCTACTTCGACGACGTCGGGATCCCGGCGGAGAACGTGCTCGGCGAGATCGGCGGCGGCTGGCACGCCGCGGTGACGATGCTCGGCCACGAGCGGGTGTCGATCGGCTCCGCCCGCCGCCCGCGCCGGAGCCCGCTGGAGTTCGCCTCGCTCGCCGAACGGGCCCGGGCGGCCGGCGTCGCCGACGATCCGGTGGTGCGCGACCGGCTCGCCGAGCTCTACGCGCACGAGCGCGCGCTCGCGCTGCTCAACTCCCGGATCCGGCAGGAGACCGCGGCCGGCCGCCCGCCGGGCGCCCGCGGCTCGGTGCTGAAGCTCGCCGGGGCGCTCCAGCTCCGGCGCGCGATCGAGGTCGCCGGTCTCGTGTCCGGCGCCGACGCCGTCGCCTGGGACCCGGCCGACCCGGCCGGCGACGAGCTGGCGCTGGCGATCAACGCCGCGCCGTCGTCGAGCATCGCGGGCGGCACGAACGAGGTGCAGCGCAACATCATCGGCGAGCGGATCCTCGGGCTGCCGAAGGAGCCGCAGGTCGATCGGGACGTCCCGTTCCGCGAGCTCGCGGTCGGGACCCAGCGGCGGGAGGGGACCCGGTGACGCTCGTCCTGGACAGCGAGGCCGAGGAGCTGCGCGCCGCGGTGCGCCGCTTCCTCGCCGACAAGGCGCCCTCGGAGCGGGTGCGCGCGGTGATGGACGGCGATCCCGGGCACGATCCGGCGGTCTGGTCCGGGCTCGCCGCCCAGGGCGTGCTCGGGCTCGTCGTGCCCGAGGAGCTGGGCGGCAGCGGGGCCGGGCACGTGGAGCGCGCCGTCGTCGCGGAGGAGCTGGGCCGCGCGCTCACGCCGGTGCCGTTCCTGGCGTCGGCGGTGCTCGCCGTCGACACCCTGCTGGCGCTCGACGACGACGCCGCACGCGCCGAGTACCTGCCGCGGCTGGCCGCCGGGGAGCTGATCGGCACCGTGGCGGTCGCCGAGCGGGGCGGGGAGTGGGACCGCACCGGCGGGCGGACCACCGCCACCGAGCGGGACGGCCGGTGGGAGCTGACCGGGGTCAGGACCCCGGTGCTCGCCGGGGACACCGCCGACCTGGTGCTGGTCCTGGCCCGGACCGCGGACGGGCCGGGCTGGTTCGCGGTGGACGGCGACGCCCCCGGCCTGACCCGCGACCGGCTGGGCGCGCTGGACCCGACACGGCGGCTCGCCGGGCTGACGTTCGACGCGACCCCGGCCCGGCCGCTCGCCTCCGCCGACCCGGCGGCGGCGCTCGGCACGGTCGCCGATCTCGCCGCGGTGGCGCTCGCCGCCGAGCAGACCGGGCTGATGCAGCGGGCGCTGGAGCTGACCGCCGAGTACGCGACGCTGCGCGTGCAGTTCGGCCGCCCGATCGGCTCGTACCAGGCGGTGAAGCACGGCTGCGCGGACGTGTACAGCGCCTGGGAGCACGCGGTCTCGGTGGTGCGGCACGCCGCCTGGGCCGCCGACCACGACCGTGCCGAGCTGCCGGTGGCGGCGGCGCTCGCGCAGACCTACACCGGGCCCGCGGCGTTCACCGCGGCGACCGCGATGGTGCAGTACCACGGTGGTGTCGGCTACACCTGGGAGCACGACGCGCACCTGTTCTACAAGCGGGCCAAGAGCGCCGAGCAGCTCCTGGGGTCCCCGGCGGGGCACCGGGCCCGGCTCGCCGAGCGGCTCGGGCTGTAGCGGCAGGGCCGGACCGAGCACCGTGACGGAAGTGAGGACGACGATGTCCGCGACGCCATCCGCGCACGCCCCGACGACGCTCCCCGGCCGGGGGATGACGATGAGCGATCTCGTCGCCCGGCACGCCCGCATCGCACCGGACGCGGTGGCGCTGGCCGATCCGGTGCACCGGCGGACCTACCGCGAGCTCGACGCCCGGGTCGACCGGCTCGCCGCCGCGCTCGCCGGTCGCGGGACCGGCCCGGGCGACCGGGTCGCCGTGCTCGGGACGAACAGCGTCGGGGTGGTCGAGTCCTGGCTCGCGATCCTGCGGCTCGGCGCGATCGCGGTGCCGGTGAACTTCCGGCTGGCGCCCGACGAGATCCGCTACGTCCTCGACGACAGCGGCTCGAGCCTGGTCCTCGTCGATCCGGCGCTGGCCCCCGGCGTCGCGAAGGCCCGCGCGGGGGCGCCGTCGGTCCGGTCGGTGATCACGTTCGGCGAGGAGTACGAGGCGCTGCTCGCCGATCCCGGAGCGTCCGCCGGGTACCCGGAATCCCCGGTGCCGGACGAGGCACCGGCGTTCATCATGTACACCTCCGGGACGACCGGCTTCCCGAAGGGCGCGGTGCTCACCCATCGCAACCTGTACCTGCACGCCTTCTGCTCGATGGCGACCCTGGGCATCACCGGCGACGACCGGGTGTGGATGTCGGCGGCGCCGCTGTTCCACATCGCCGGGCTGTCCGGGATGCTGCCGGTGCTGATCACCGGTGGGAAGGTCGTGATCCCGCCGTCGGGCGGCTTCGACCCGGTGCAGACCGTGCGCACTCTCGCCGACGAGGGCGTCACCTCGTGCTTCATGGTCCCGGCCCAGTGGCAGGCGGTCTGCGCCGTCGATCTCGCCGCCCACGACCTGTCCCGGCTGCGCCGGATCTCCTGGGGCGCGGCGCCGGCGTCGACCACCCTGCTCCGCACCATGATCGACGCCTTCCCGCAGGCCGAGGTGTGCACCGCGTTCGGGCAGACCGAGTGCAGCCCGGTCACCACGAACCTGCGCGGCGAGGACTCGATCCGCAAGATCGGGTCGATCGGCACGCCGATGGTCGGTGTCGAGGCCCGGATCGTCGACGACGACATGAACGACGTCCCGCCCGGGGACGTCGGCGAGATCGTCTACCGCAGCCCGATGGTGATGACCGGCTACTGGAACAAGCCGGAGGAGACCGCCGAGGCGTTCCGCGGCGGCTGGTTCCACTCCGGCGACCTGGTCCGCGCGGACCCGGACGGCTACCTCTACGTCGTCGACCGCAAGAAGGACATGATCATCTCCGGTGGCGAGAACATCTACTGCGCCGAGGTGGAGAACGTCCTCGCCGGGCATCCGAAGATCGCCGACGTGGCCCTGATCGGCGTCCCGGACCCGAAGTGGGGGGAGACGCCGCTGGCCGTCGTCGTGCCGCGGGACCCGGCCGATCCGCCGACCGACGCCGACATCGAGGGCTACGCCCGGGAGCGGCTGGCCGCCTACAAGCGGCCCCGGCACCTGCGGCTGGTCGACGCGCTGCCGCGCAACCCGAGCGGGAAGGTGCTCAAGACGGTGCTGCGCGCGGACCACGGCGGCTAGAACGACCCGCGGGACAGCACCACCTTGGCGTCCTTGACGTCGTGCGGGAAGACGAGCAGCGCGTAGCCGGCGCCGCCGTCGTCGCGGGAGATCGTGGACCGGATCCCGGCGGCGCGCAGCCGGTCGCGCAGCACCCGGGCCGCGTCCGGGCCCGGGACCCGGGAGACCTCGGTCAGCAACCCGGTCGCGACCGGGTCGTCCGGGTCGTCGGTGGGCAGTTTCACGTTCCGCTGGTGGCCGAACGTCCAGCGCAGCAGCAGCCCGATCAGGACCAGCGTCGTGACCAGGCCGATCACCGTGCCCAGCCGGGGGACGAGGTCCAGGTTCATCGGTCGATCGTCGCACCCGCGGGCGCCGGGCGCCTCGCCGAGCGGACGGGGTGAACCGATCCAGCGCTCGGTTTCCCGCGCGGATCGCGTAGTTTGCCGCGCACAGGGGTGTGACGAGTGCCGACTCGGCGACGCCCAGCGGCTACTCGCCAGTAGTATCCGTGCAGGCTGTGCCGACTGTGCCGATGACGACGCGGAGGTGTCCGGTGCCCTACCCGACCGATCGTGAGCGCGACCGCCCGTGGGTGATCCGCACGTACGCCGGGCACTCGTCGGCGGCGAAGACCAACGAGCTGTACCGGCGGAACCTGGCGAAGGGGCAGACCGGGCTCTCGGTCGCCTTCGACCTGCCCACCCAGACCGGATACGACCCGGACGACGAGCTCGCCAAGGGCGAGGTCGGCAAGGTCGGCGTCCCGGTCAGCCACATCGGCGACATGCGCGCGCTGTTCGAGGGTATCCCGGTGGCCGAGGCGAACACCTCGATGACGATCAACGCTCCGGCGATGTGGCTGCTGGCGCTCTACGTCGCGGTCGCCGAGGAGCAGGCCGAGGAGCAGGGCCTCGACTACTCCGAGGTCCGCGGGAAGCTGGCCGGGACCACCCAGAACGACATCGTCAAGGAGTACCTGTCCCGCGGGACCTACGTGTTCCCGCCCGGGCCGAGCCTGCGCCTGATCACCGACATGGTCGCCTGGTCGGTCACCGAGATCCCCAAGTGGAACCCGATCAACATCTGCAGCTACCACCTGCAGGAGGCCGGCGCGACGCCGCAGCAGGAGCTGGCCTACGCGCTGTCCACCGCGATCGCGGTGCTCGACTCGGTGCGCGACTCGGGCCAGGTGCCGCCGGAGAAGTTCGGCGACGTCGTCGGCCGCATCTCGTTCTTCGTCAACGCCGGCATCCGGTTCGTCGAGGAGATGTGCAAGCTGCGCGCCCTCGGCCGGCTCTGGGACGAGATCACGAAGGAGCGCTACGGCGTCGAGAACCCCAAGCAGCGCCGGCTGCGCTACGGCGTCCAGGTCAACTCGCTGGGCCTGACCGAGGCGCAGCCGGAGAACAACGTCCAGCGGATCGTGCTGGAGATGCTCGCCGTCACGCTGTCCAAGGACGCCCGGGCCCGGGCCGTCCAGCTGCCGGCCTGGAACGAGGCGCTCGGCCTGCCCCGCCCGTGGGACCAGCAGTGGGCGCTGCGGATGCAGCAGGTGCTGGCCTACGAGACCGACCTGCTCGAGTACGAGGACATCTTCGACGGCTCGCGGGTCGTCGAGGCCAAGGTCGCCGAGCTCGTCGAGGGTGCCCGGGCGGAGATCGACCGGGTGCAGGAGATGGGTGGCGCGGTCGAGGCCGTCGAGAGCGGCTACATGAAGGGCGAGCTGGTCAGCTCGCTGGCCGAGCGGCGGCGCCGGCTCGAGTCCGGCGAGGAGGTCGTGGTCGGCGTCAACAAGTTCGAGACGACCGAGCCGAGCCCGCTGCAGGCCGAGGGCGCGGGGGCGATCTTCACCGTCGACCCGGCGACCGAGCAGGCCGCGGTCGAGGCGATCCGGGCCTGGCGTGCCGATCGTGACCAGGCCGCCGTCGAGGAGACGCTGCGCGCGCTGCGGGACGCGGCCAAGACCGAGCAGAACCTGATGCAGGTCTCGATCGACTGCGCCAAGGCCGGCGTGACCACCGGCGAGTGGGCGGGGGCGCTGCGCGAGGTGTTCGGCGAGTTCCGGGCGCCGACCGGGGTGTCCGGGGCGAGCGCGTCCGGCGAGGCCGCGACCGAGATCGCCGAGGTGCGCGAGCGGGTCCGGGCGACCGGCGACGAGCTGGGCCAGCGGCTGCGGATGCTGGTCGGCAAGCCCGGCCTGGACGGGCACTCCAACGGCGCCGAGCAGGTCGCCGTGCGCGCCCGCGACGTCGGCTTCGAGGTCGTCTACCAGGGCATCCGGCTGACCCCGTCGCAGATCGTGGCGGCCGCCGTGCAGGAGGGCGTGCACGCGGTCGGGCTGTCCGTGCTGTCCGGGTCGCACCTGGAGGTCGTCCCGTCGGTGGTGCGCGGGCTGCGCGAGGCCGGCGCCGGGGACATCCCGGTCGTGGTCGGCGGGATCATCCCGCCGGACGACGAGAAGCGGCTGCGCGAGGGCGGGATCGCCGCCGTCTTCACGCCGAAGAACTACCGGATGACCGAGATGATGGACGAGATCGTGACCCTGATCAGGCAGGCGCAGGGGCTCGACCAGGGGTGAGCGGGCGGTCCGGTCAGTCCCCGGTCTTCTCGCTGCCCCGGCGGCTGAGCAGCCGGAAGCCGGGGATCCCGACGATCGCCTGCCGGACCTCCTTCAGCACGTCCAGCAGCTCGTGCACGTCCGGGCCGACGCGGTCCAGGGTCGCCAGGATCGGCATGATGTCGTTCTCCATGTGCTCGGTGAACACCGGGAGCTGATCGACCAGCTTGATCGCGGCGTGGATCTCGTCCTCGGACAGCTCGTCGACGAACTTGCGGGCCAGCGGCGCCGCCTGCTGGGCGAGCGGGGCGTAGAGGTCGATCAGCTCGCGGGCCTGGCTGCTGGCGACCTGCGCCTCGTCGACGACCCCGTTCGCCCGCTCGGCGACCTGGCGGGCCGAGCCGATCACGCCGGTCGCGTCCGTGGTGACCTGCTCGACCTGCGAGATGAGGTTGCCGGCCCGGTCGCAGACGGTCGAGGTGGTGCGGATGAGGCCGCCCGCGTCGTCGGCGACGGCGTCCACCCGGGCGACCAGGCCCTCGGCGTTCCCGGCGACGACCGAGACCTGCTCGACGAGTCCCTCGGCCTTCTCCGAGACGGTGGTGACCCGGCGGACCAGCCCGCCCGCCTCCTCGGACACCGTGGTGACCTGCTCGACGAGGCCGTCGGCCCGCTCGGCGACCGTGGTGACCCGGGTGACCAGCGACTCGGCGTTCCCGGCGACGGTGGTGACGCGGGTGACGAGCTCGCCTGCGTCGTCGGCGACGCCGGTGACCCGGGTGACCAGCGACTCCGCGTCCACCGCGACGCCGGAGACGCGCTCGACGAGCTGCTCCGCGCGCTCGGCCACCGGCCGGATCCGCTCGACCACGCCGGTCGCCTCGCCGGCCACCGCGTCGACCCGGACGAGCAGCCCCTCGGCCCGGTCGACGACGCCGTCCACCCGGTCCAGCAGCGCCTCCGCCCGGCCCGCGATGGTGCCGATCCGGCCCACCAGCGACCCGATGTCGTCGATCAGCTCACCGGCACGGGCCGGGAGCGCGACCACCGTGCCGGCCAGCTCACCGGTCCGGTCGACGACGGCCGCCGCCCCGGAGAGCAGGTCGGACGGGCCGGGGACCGGGATCCCGGCGATGCGCAGCGCCATGTGCGGGATCCTCGCATCCCGGCGGCGTCCGGGGGGTCACGACTCGGGTGTGCGCGCGCAGAGGTCGTCGACGGTGAGATCGGGCGGTGGGAGGTTCTCCTCGGTGAACCCGAACGGACGCGCCAGCTCCAGCCAGCGGCCGGACTCCTGCAGCGCGGTCAGCCCGCGGTCGAACTCGGCGCGGAACGCGGAGTCGGCGGGCCGGAACGCGAACGCCCCGGCACCGACGACCGGGCGGCCGTTCACCTCGGGCGCGAAGCCGGGCGTGACCTGCAGCCCGATGCCGGCGTTGCGGCGCACCTCGTCCAGCAGCGAGATCCGGGTGAGCGCGCCGACCTGGGCCTCCCCGGCGGCGACGCCGCGGACCAGGGCGCCCTGCGAGTCGAACGGGACGATCCGCTCGCTCCCGATGCCGGCGGCGAGCGCGTACTCGAACTCGGCGGAGCCGCGCAGCACCCCGAGCGTGGCGCCGGACCGCCGGACGCCGCCGAGCGTCGCGACGCCCAGCGGGTTGCCGGTCGGGACCAGCAGCGCGGTCCGGGCGATGTAGTCGGGCCGGGAGAACGCGACCTGCTGGCAGCGCAGCGGGGTGACGGTGAGGCCGACCGCGATCAGGTCGAACCGCTCGTCCAGCAGGTCCTCGACCAGCCGCTCGAACGGGACCTGCACCGCGACCAGCCCGCCGCCGCCGAGACCGGCGACGACCGCCCGGGCCACCTCCGGGCTCTGCCCGGTCGGCCGTCCGACGCCGTCGGTGAAGCCGAACGGGCGCTCGCCGGAGAGCCCGACCACGACGTCGCCGCCGGCCTGCAACCGGGTCAGCGCGTCGGCCGACTCGCGGCCGCAGCCGGTCAGCCCGATCGCGGCCCCGCCGAGCACCGCCGCGGTGCCCAGCAGGCGGCGCCGGCTCAGACGGATGGGGTCGTTCATGGTCCGGACGAGCCTAGGTGATCGGTGCGGCCGGGGCCGCCCGGCCGCGGCGCGCCGCTAGTCCGACCACTCCGGCGGGCGCTTCTCCAGGAACGACGCCATCCCCTCGCGGGCCCCGCCGGACTGCGACATCGAGGCCATGACCTCGGACGCGATCCGGTAGGCGTCCGCCTCCGGACGGTCGAGCTGGGCGTAGAGGGTCTGCTTGCCGACGGCCTTGGACAGCCGGCTGCCGCGGGTGGCCCTGGCGAGCAGCTCGTCGACCCTGGCGTCCAGCTCGTCGTCGGGCACCGCGTAGTTGATCAGGCCCCATCCGGCGGCGGTCGCGGCGTCGATCGGGTCCCCGGTCAGGGCCAGCTCCATCAGCCGCTTGCGGCCGATGTTGCGGGCGACCGGGACCGCCGGGGTGTGGCAGAACCAGCCGCCCTTGCCTCCGGGCAGCGCGAACGTCGCCGACTCGGCGGCGACCGCGAGATCGCAGGACGCGACGAGCTGGCAGCCGGCCGCCCACGCCGTCGCGTGCACCCGGGCGACGACGACCTGCGGCACCTCCTGCACGGTGCGCATCACCGTCGTGCACAGCCGGAGCAGGTCGCGCACCCCGGCCAGGTCCCGGTCCGCGACGTCGCCGAAGTCGTGCCCGGAGGAGAAGGCCTTGCCCTCGCCGGCGAGCACGATCCCGGTCGCGTCGCTGCGCCCGGCGCTCTCGAACGCGTCCAGCAGTTCCCGGAGGTGCCCGGCGGTCAGCGAGTTCCGCCGCTGCGGCCGGTTCATCGTGATCCGGACCGTGTCGCCGTCCTGCTTGACCAGCAGGTGCTCGTAGTCGGCCATGGCCCGACGGTATCTCGACAGGGCGGTGCGGCGAAGCTATCGTGAACTTTGACCAGATTGACGATTCTGGTCATGAAGTCACGGTTTCACAGTCCCCACGGTCAAGCAGCGGAGGTGCCGTGTCGGTGGCGGAGCAGGTCCCGGGAGACGCCGAGCGGATCGAGCGGGTGCTCGACGCGGCCGCCGAGCTGCTCGTGCGCTGGGGCTACCGGCGGGTGACCGTCGAGGACGTCGCCCGCCGGGCCGGGGTCGGGAAGGGCACCGTCTACCTGCACGTCCGCACCAAGGAGGCGCTGTTCCTGACCGTGCTGCTGCGGGCGCAGCGGCGGCTGTTCGCCGATCTCGCCGATCGGATGGCCGCCGAGCCGGCGAACGCGCTGCCGTGGCGGATGTCCCGGCTGCTCTACGAGCGGATGCGCGGCGACGCCGTGGCCCGGGCGATCTACCTGGGCGACGCCGAGGTGCTCGGCCGGCTCGCGCACGAGGCGGCGGGGGCGCTCGGCGAGCTCGCGGCCATGCGCGAGGACGTCGTCCGGCGGTACTTCCGGCTGCTCCGCGGCGCCGGGCTGGTCGCCACCGACCTGCCCGCCGAGCAGCAGATGCACAACTGGGGATCGGTGATCTACGGCTTCTTCCTCACCGACAGCCTGCCGCAGGTCACGGCGCTGGTCGGCGAGGGCGGGCGCGGCGAGCTGCTCGAGTACGCGGTCCGCCGCCTGCTCGTCGCACCCGGCCTCGATCCCGAGCAGGAGGCGGCCGCCGCGGCGTCCGTCGCGACCGGGGCGGCCGAGCTCTACCGGCCGCTGATCGAGCACATCGACACCGAATGGCGCCGCCGGACCCGGTGATCCCGGGCCCGCCGGACCACCACCGAGGGGAGCACGACATGACCGCACCGACCGGAGCGCCGGACCTGCTGGCACCCGACTTCACCGACGACCCGTACGCCGGATACGCCCGGCTGCGCGAGCAGGCGGCCGCGGCGACCGTCTCCCTGATGGGCGGCCCGCCGATGATGCTGGTGACCCGCTACGACGAGGTCCGGACGGTGCTCACCGATCCGCGGTTCGTCACCGATCCCGAGCTCGCCGGTGCCGGGGTGAACGCCCGGGACGCGCTGCTGCGCCGGGCCGGTGTGCCCGACGACCTGGTCGGCTACCTGGTCCGCACGATCCTCACCGCCGACGGCGACGACCACACCCGGCTGCGCAAGCTGGTCTCCCGCGCCTTCACCGTGCGACGGGTGCAGGCGCTGCGGCCCCGGGTCGAGGAGATCGTCGCCGGCCTGCTCGACGACATCGCCGCGGCCGGTGCGGACGGCACCCCGGTCGATCTGGTCGAGGCGTTCGGCTATCCGCTGCCGATCACGGTGATCTGCGAGCTGGTCGGGGTCCCCGAGGCGGATCGCGCGCAGTGGCACCGGTGGGGCCGGGTGCTGACGTCGATGGATCCGGAGCGGATTCCCGGCGTGCTGCGCGCCGCCGTCGAACACGTGCACGAGCTGATCGCGGCGCGCCGCGCGGAACCGGCCGACGACCTGGTCAGCGCGCTGATCGCGGCCCAGGAGGACGACGGCGACCGGCTCTCCGACCAGGAGATGGTCACGATGGTCTTCGCGATCGTGATGGCCGGGCACGAGACCACCGCGCACCTGCTGTCGAACGGGGCGCTGGCCCTGCTGACCCGGCCCGACCAGCTCGCGCTGCTGCGGGCGGAGCCCGATCGGTGGCCGGCCGCGGTGAACGAGCTGATGCGGGCCCGCGGGCCGGTGCAGTTCACCCAGTTCCGGTACCCGGTCACCGATGTCGAGCTGGGCGGTGTGCCGATCCCGGCCGGAACCCCGGTGATCGCCGGTCTGCTGCCGGCGAACCACGATCCGCGGGCGTTCGACCGGCCGGACGAGATCGATCTCCGGCGGGACACCGGGCGCGGCGAGGGCCACCTCGGGTTCGGTCAGGGCGCGCACTACTGCCTGGGCGCCGCGCTCGCCCGGCAGGAGGGTGACGCCGGGCTGCGGATGCTGTTCGACCGCTTCCCGCGCCTGCGGCTCGCGGTCCCCGCGCAGGAGATCACCTGGGTGCCGCAGCCCGGGATGAGCCGGGTCGCGCAGCTGCCGGTGCTGGTCTCCTGAGGCCCGGTTTCCCCCGCCGGGTCCACCCGGCGGGGGAGGGCGGTGCGCCGCCGCGGACCTAGCGTCGGGCCGTGCCCGGCGGTACCCGCCGGACACCACTCACGGGAGGTGCACGGATGACGGACCGAGCGGGAGCGCCGCAGGCGGGCGGCCTGCGGGCCACCGCGCGCCGGCTGGTCGCGGGCGGACGCGGGATCCTGGCCGCCGACGAGAGCGTCGCGACGATGTCGAAACGGCTCGACGACGCCGGGGTGCCGGCGTCCGCGCAGCGGCGCCGCACCTACCGGGAGCTGCTGGTCACCGCCGACGGGCTGGCCGACGGCGTGAACGGGGTGATCCTCTGCGAGGAGACCCTGCGCCAGCGGTTCGCCGACGGCCGCACCTTCCCCGAGGGGATCGCCGGGCTCGGCATGCTGCCCGGGATCAAGGTCGACACCGGCACCGCGCCGCTGGCCGGGGCACCGGGCGAGACGGTCACCACCGGGCTGGACGGCCTGCCGGAGCGGGCCGCGGAGTTCGCCGCGCTCGGGGCCCGGTTCGCCAAGTGGCGCGCGGTCTTCCGGATCACCGGTGACCTGCCGTCGAACTGGGCGATCCGGGCGAACGCGCACGCGCTGGCCCGCTACGCCGCCGACTGCCTGCAGGCCGGGCTGGTGCCGATCGTCGAGCCGGAGGTGCTGGCGGCGGGCGACCATCCGCTGGACCGCACCGCGACCGTCACCGCGCGGGTGCTGGCGACGGTCACCGCCGCGCTCGCCGACGCGGGGATCGATCCCGCCGCGACCGTCCTCAAGCCGAACATGGTCACCGCGGGCGCCGACGCCGTGCCGGCGGATCCGGCCTCGGTCGGCCGGGCCACCCTGGACGTGCTCCGGGCGACCGTCCCGGACGATCTCGCCGGGGTCGCGTTCCTGTCGGGAGGCTGGGCCCCGGCCACGGCCGCGGCGAACCTCGCCGCGATCCGGGAGCTGCCGGCGCCGTGGCCGGTGACCTTCTCGTTCGGGCGGGCGCTGGTGAGCCCGGCGCTGCACGCCTGGCGCGGCGACCCGGACGCGGTGCCCGCCGCGCAGGAGGCGCTGCTCGCCGAGGTGCGGCGCAACACCGCTCCCGCGCCGGTGCCTGCCTGAGCCGGGATCAGCGGCCCGCCGCGCCGCCTCGCGCCGCCTCGCGCCGCCTCGCACCGGCGAGCGGCGGCGCGTTCCGCGGAACGCACCGGTCACGGCGCCCGCCACGGCGCGGTCCCGAGCACGTGCGCGAGCAGCAGCCCGGTGCTCGCCGTCGCGTCCGGATGGGTGACGACGTGCCACGGCCGGTCCAGCGGGGTCCCCGGCACGTCGAGCTCGACCAGCTCCCCGTCGGCGAGCAGCCTGCGCACCGCCTCCCGGGACACCAGGGTCACGCCGAGCCCGGCCCGGGCGGCGGCGACGGTCGCCCCGTGCGAGCCGAGGACCAGCCGCGGCGGGTCCACGCCGAGCGCGTCGAGCAGCGCGGACAGCGTCGTCCGGATCCCGGAACCGGCCTCGCGGAGCAGCCAGGTCGCCGTCGCCGGGGCGTGGTCGGCTCCGGGCGCACCCACGACGACCAGCACGTTGTCCCGGACCGCGCGCACCGCGGGCGGGCCGGACGCGCCCGGGTCCCGAGCCGTCGACGGCGGCCGCCCGGCGACGACCACGTCCACCTCGTGATGGGCGAGCATCGGCCAGATCCGGTCGCTGGGCGCCACGTCCACCTCCAGCGCCACGCCCGGGTGCCGGGCACGGAACCCGGCGAGCAGCCCGGGCAGCAGGTGCTCGCCCGCGGTCGTGACGGCGGCCAGCCGGACCCGGCCGTGCTCCGGATCGGCCTCGCCGCGGGCCGCGGCGGCGCCCTCCTCGAGGAGGCCGAGCACCCGCCGCGCGTAGCCGGCGTAGCGGCGCCCGGCGGCGGTCAGCCGGACCCCGCGGCCGTCCCGCTCGATCAGCGGGACGCCGACGTCCTCGGCCAGCGCCCGGACCGCTGCCGACACCGTCGACTCGGTGACGAACAGGCTCGCCGCGGCGCCGCGGACCGAGCCGTGCTCCGCCAGCGCGACGAACGCGCGCATCCGGGCCGTGGTCGTCACCCGCTGAGCGTACGAGCCGGCTCGGCTGCCGCACATGCTCTGTGGTTACCGCACACGTCTCGGCTCGTGCGGTGGTGCTGAGCCGTATGCGGTCGCCGTCGGCAGGTGTGCGATCGCGATCGGCCGGCCGTGGCCGCGATGACGGAGGTGTTCGCTGGACGGTGTGGACGAAGCGGGGCGGATCATCCGGCTGCGACGTGAGTTGCGCGCGGCGGGATGGAGCGACGACGAGCTGCGCCGGGCGAGGCGAACCGGCGTGTTGCGGCAACTCCGCCGCGGCGCCTATCTCGACGGAGCGCTCCCCGCCGATGCGGTCGAGCGGCACCACGCCACGACACGTGCCGTGCTGGCCCAGCTCGGTGAGGCCGCAGTGGCCAGCCACGTGTCTGCGGCGGTGCTGCACGGGCTCGCGGTGTGGAACCTGCCGCTGGACCGGGTGCACGTCACCAGGGACCGCTCGTACGGCGGTCGCCGGACCCGGGACCTGCACCTGCACCCGTCCCCGCTGGGTGCCTCCGACCGCACCGTCGTCGGAGGGCTGGCGGTGACCACGTGCGCCCGGACGGTCGTCGACATCGCCCGGACGGCCGGCTTCGAGATCGCGGTCGCGCTCGCCGATTCCGCGCTGGCACGACGGGAGCGGGGAGTGCCGCCGCCGCTGCTGCGGCATGAGCTCGACATGGCGGTCGCGGCCGCGGCGGGGCGCCGCGGTGCCGGAGCGGTTCGCCGGGTGGCGGCGTTCGCGGACGGGCGCTCCGGAAGCGTGGGGGAGTCGCGGGCACGGGTCGCGCTCGCGGTGGCCGGGCTCCCGGAGCCTGAGCTGCAGTTCCCGATCGTCGTCGCCGGCCACCGTTATCTCGCCGACTTCGCGTGGCCGCGGCAGCGCGTCATCGGGGAGTTCGACGGGCGGGTCAAGTACGGCCGTCGCGGAAAACCGGACACCGACGCGCTCTACTCCGAGAAGCTGCGCGAGGACCGGACCCGCTCCGCCGGATTCGCCGTGCACCGCTGGACCTGGCAGGACCTGGCCGACTTCCGCGGCCCCGCCGCCCGCCTGCGCGCCGCGCTGGTGCCCTGACCGCACAGGTTCCGCGACGACCGCACTGGACGGAACCAGTGCGGTCGTCGCGGAACCTGTGCGGCGGCGTCAGCGAGCGTGGCCGCCGTCGAAGACGCGGCTGGCGCGCAGGTCGGCGGCGGCCAGGGTGCGGAGGTCGTCGCGGGTGACGATCGCACCGGGAGCGTTCGCCAGGCGCAGCGCCTGGCGCATCCGGGCCCGGTCGAGGGCGTTGCGGACGCTGCGCGCACCGGCGAAGAAGGGTTGCTCCGAGCGCAGCTCCAGGTAGTCGTGGAGGGCGGTCAGGGCGTCGTCGGAGAGCGCGAGGCCGAGCTCGTCGGTCATCCGGCTCCCGATCTCGGCCAGCTCGTCGACCGAGAAGTCCGGGAAGTCGACGTGATGGGCGACCCGGGACTGCATCCCCGGGTTGGCGGTGAAGAAGGTGCCCATCCGGTCGGCGTAGCCGGCCAGGATCACTGCCAGGTCGCCCCGGTGGTCCTCCATCGCCTGCAGCAGGATCTCGATGGCCTCCCCGCCGTAGTCCCGTTCGTTGCCGGGGCGGTGCAGGTAGTAGGCCTCGTCGATGAACAGCACCCCGCCGAGCGCCCGCCGGACGGTCTCCTTGGTCTTCGGTGCGGTGTGTCCGACGTACTCGCCGACGAGGTCGTCCCGGGTGGCGGACACCAGGTGCCCGGTGCGCAGGTAGCCCAGGCCGTGCAGCAGGCCGGCCATCCGGCGGGCCAGGGTCGTCTTGCCGGTGCCGGGATTGCCGGTGAAGCACATGTGCAGGGTCGGGGTCAGCGTGGTCAGCCCGAAGCGGGCCCGCACCCGGTCGACGACGAGCAGCGCGGCCAGCTCGCGCAGCCGCTGCTTCACCGGTGCCAGCCCGACGAGCTCGCGGTCCAGGGCGTCGAGCTCCCGGTCGACGCCGGCCTCGCGGCGGACCTCGTCCAGGTCGACGGTGTCCCCGGGGCCGAGCTCGGGCTCCGGCCCTGACCCGGCGGGGCCGGCGTGGTCCGGCGCCGACCGGTCGACCGGGGGCGCCGACGTGGTGGCCCCGGCCGGGCGCGTCGAACCGGTGGACCCGGCCGGGCGCGTCGAACCGGTGGGCCCGGCCGGGCTCGCCCGCTCGGCCGACCCGGGCGGGGCCGCCGAGCCGAACGCGATCCGGGTCGGCGCCGCGGCGGCAGGCCCGGCGGCGCCGGAGGTCCGCGCCGGGCCGGCCCCCGGCCCGCCGTTCTCAGTGCGGCGCACGGCCGTTCCCGGACGCCCCGTAGCGCGAGCCCGCCGGACGCTCGGTGGCGTAGGGGTGCACGGTGTACCCGATCCGCCGGTCCGCGCCCTCGGTCCGGTCCAGCCGGAATCCCGGCTCCGCCGCGGGCCGCTGCACCAGGAACGACAGGGCCACGGTCTGCCGGCCCAGCGAGGCGTCGTAGGCGTTGACCCGGACGTAGTGCTCCGGATGGGCCTGCCGGCAGGCGTTGATCTCGGCCAGCACCCCGGCCGGGTCGGCCAGGTCGAACATCGGCATGCCCCACATGTCCCAGTAGGTGTTGCGGGGGTGCGGGTCGTCGGTGAACTCGACGGCGCACGGCCAGTCGTGGTCGAGCGCCCAGCGGATCTGGGCGGTGATCTCGTCGTCGGTGAGATCGGGCAGGAAGGAGAAGGTGCCCTGGGTGACGCGCATCGGTGCCTCCGTCTCAGGCCGGGGTGGGGGTGGTCGTGACGTCCGGGGTGTCGGTGGAGGCGTAGTCGAACGTGATGTCGCCCCAGGTCGACAGCGCCGTCTCCAGCGGCCGGTTGCGCTTCGCGGCGGCGCGCAGGATCTCCGGGCCCTGGGCCAGGTAGTCGGCGCCCTCGTTCCGGGCCTTGATCATCGCTTCGACCGCGACCCGGTTCGCCTCGGCGCCGGCGGCGATGCCCATCGGGTGCCCGATCGTCCCGCCGCCGAACTGCAGCACGACGTCCTCGCCGAGATGGTGCAGCAGCTGGTGCATCTGCCCGGCGTGGATCCCGCCGGAGGCGACCGGCATGGTCGCCGGCATCGACACCCAGTCCTGGTCGAAGTAGAGCCCCTTGACCGGGTCGGCCTCGCTGCGCCCGGAGCGCAGCACGTCGTAGAAGCCGGCGACCGCGTTCGGGTCGCCCTCCAGCTTCCCGACGACGGTGCCCGCGTGGATGTGGTCGACCCCGGCCAGGCGCATCCACTTGGCGATCACCCGGAAGCTGACGCCGTGGTTCTTCTGCCGGGTGTAGGTGCCGTGCCCGGCCCGGTGCAGGTGCAGGATGACGCCGTTGCGCCGGGCCCACGTCGACAGGCTCTGGATGGCGGTGTAGCCGACGGTCAGGTCGACCATCACGATCACGCTGCCCAGCTCGCGGGCGAACTCGGCGCGCTCGTAGATGTCCTCCATCGTGGCCGCGGTGACGTTGAGGTAGTGGCCCTTCACCTCGCCGGTCTCGGCCTGCGCCCGGTTCACCGCCTCCATGCAGGACAGGTAGCGGTCCCGCCAGCGCATGAACGGCTGGGAGTTGATGTTCTCGTCGTCCTTGGTGAAGTCCAGCCCGCCGCGCAGCGCCTCGTAGACGACCCGGCCGTAGTTCCGCGCGGACAGCCCGAGCTTGGGTTTGGTGGTCGCGCCCAGCAGCGGGCGGCCGAACTTGTTCAGGTACTCGCGCTCGGTGACGATCCCGTGCGGCGGCCCGGCGAAGGTCTTGACGTAGTGCGGCGGGATCCGCATGTCCTCCAGCCGCAGCGCGGCGAGCGGCTTGAACCCGAAGACGTTGCCGATGATCGAGCTGGTCAGGTTCGCGATCGAGCCCTCCTCGAACAGGTCGAGGTCGTAGGCGATGTAGGCGATCCACTGGCCGGGCGTGTTCGGGACCGGCTCCACCCGGTAGCACTTGGCCTGGTAGTGCTCGTAGGCGGTCAGCCGGTCGGTCCAGACGACCGTCCAGGTCGCGGTGCTGGACTCACCGGCGACGGCGGCCCCGGCCTCCTCGGGCGGCACCCCGTCCTGCGGTGTGACCCGGAAGGCGCACAGCAGGTCGGTGTCCTTCGGCTGGTAGTCGGGCTGCCAGTACCCCATCTCGGCGTAGGGGATGACGCCTGCGCTCCATCGATCGCTCATGGGCTCCAGCGTGCGGCCGGACCGTCAGTCGGACAATCGAGTGTTCCGGTCGGACTCTTCGCCAGATGGCTCAGAGTGGGGTGCTGTGACATGAGGAGCGGTGACGACGACGGTCGTACCGGCACCGGGGCGCGACCGCAGCCGGGCGATCCCGCCGATCAGCTCGGCGCGCTCGCGCATCGAGGCCGTCCCGTAGCCCTCGCGGACGCCGGCCAGGCCGGTCCCGTCGTCGGCGACCTCCAGCCGGACACCGTCGTCGTCGACCGCCAGCCGCAGCACGACGCGGGACGCCCCGGCGTGCTTGAGCACGTTCTGCAGGGCCTCCTGCGCGATCCGGTACAGCGCGACCTCCACGTGGTCGGGCAGCCGTCGCTCGTCGAGCTCGAGCCGGACCTCCGGCACCGGCAGGTCGCGGGCCAGCGCGGCGAGCGCCCCGGCCAGGCCGAGATCGTCGAGCACCGGCGGGCGCAGCGCCCCGATCGCCGAACGGGCCTCGTCCAGCGTCGTCCCGACCAGGTCGGAGGCCCTGGCCAGCTCGGCCCGGGCGTCGGCGATCTCGCCGTGGGAGAGCAGCGTCCCGGCGGCGTCCAGGTGGAACGACAGGGTGACCAGCCGCTGCGAGATGCCGTCGTGGATGTCGCGGGCGAGCCGGCGGCGCTCGGTCTCCTGGGCGGCGACGGTCTGCTCGGCGAACCGTTCGTGCGCCCGCTCCCGGGCCCGCAGCCTGCGGTGCATCCGGGCCTGGTGCAGCGCCGCGGCGAGCAGCCTGCCGATCGCCAGCAGCAGCCGGACGTCGCGGTCGCCGAACTCGCGACGGTCGACGGTGTGCACGTTGAGCACGCCGGCCAGCCCGTAGGGCTCGGACAGCATCGGCACCGACACCATCGAGGTGTAGTCCTGGCCGCGCAGCTCCGGGATCGGCAGGTAGCGCGGATCGGCGCCCTTGTCGTCGGTGATCACGGCGGGGGTGCGGTGCGCGGCGACCCAGCCGCTCACCCCGCGCCCGAGCGGCAGGTGCACGGTCCCCACCCGGGCGTCGAACGGCGGGGTGGCACCGGCCAGCGTCAGCGCGCGGTCGGAGTCGTCGAGCACGTGCACGAAGCAGACGTCGGTCGCGGTCGCCTCGGTGATCACCCGGGCGACGGCGGCCGCCAGCGGCTCCACCCCGGGGCCGCTCGCGGTGGCCTCGATGATGCCGAGCAGGACGGCGTTCTCCCGCTCCGGGTCGCCGAGGCCCAGCCCGCGCGGGCTCACCGGAACACCCCCTCCCGCAGCGCGGCGGCGACCGCGGCCGTCCGGTCCGGCACGTCGAGCTTGCGCAGCACCGCCCGCACGTGCGACTTCACCGTCTCCTCGCCGATCACCAGCTCGGCGGCGATCGACCGGTTCGAGTGCCCGGCGACCAGCAGCGCCAGCACCTCGCTCTCCCGGTGGGTGAGCCCGAGCCGGGCGCCGGGCCAGAACTCGTTGCGCTCCAGGCGGGCCGCCGACGCCGCGGCCCGGCCGGCCATCGTCGCGTCCACCACGGTCGTCCCGGTCGCGGCCAGCTCCAGCTGGCGGACCAGCTCCTCGCCGCCGATCCGCTTCAGCAGGTACCCGGCGGCCCCGGCGCGCAGCGCCTGGAACAGGTACTGCTCGTCGTCGTAGACGCTCAGCAGCACGACCTTCTGGTCGGGCAGCCGCTCGCGCAGCCTGCGGCACAGGTCCAGCCCGGACTCGCCGGCCATCCGGACGTCGCACAGCACGATGTCGGGCTCCAGCGAGACCGCGGCCGCCAGCGCCGCCGCCGCGTCGTGCGCGGTGCCGACCACCCGGACCCGGCCGCGGAACGGCCCCAGCATGGCCTTGAGGCCCTGGACGACCATCTCGTGGTCGTCGACCACGACCAGCCGCAGCGGTGTGGCGCCCGTCATGCGCCCACCATAGGGCGGGTTCTCCCCCCGCGGCTCCCCCGAGCCGGGGGAGCCCGCGGCCCCGTCCGCTCCCTAGCGTCGGCCACCCGACGGGGAGAGGAGGACCGCCGTGCCGGACAAGTCACTGCGGATCCGGCGGGCCGGGCCCGACGAGGCGCGCCGCCGACCGATCATGCTGGCGATCGCGGGGGACAGCGCCGCGGGCAAGACCACGCTGACCCGCGGGCTGGTGGAGGCACTCGGCCCGGAGCGCTGCGTGTCGCTGTGCACCGACGACTACCACCGCTACGACCGGACCGAACGCCGCGGGCTGCCGTTCACGGCGCTGCACCCGGACTGCAACCACATCGGGATCATGGAGCAGCACCTGCAGCTGCTCGCGACCGGCGAGCCGGTGCTCAAACCGGTCTACGACCACTCGACCGGCGAGCTGGTCCGGCCCGAGCTGGTCGAACCGGCGCCGGTGGTGATCGTCGAGGGCCTGCTGCCGCTGTACTCGAAGCTGGCCAGAGCGTGCTTCGACGTCACCGTGTACCTGGACCCGCCGGAGGAGATCCGCCGGGACTGGAAGGTGCAGCGCGACTGCGCGAAGCGCGGCTACGACCCGGAGCAGGTGATCGCCGAGCTGGAGCGGCGCGAGCCCGAGTCGGCCGAGCACATCCGCCCGCAGCGCAGGCACGCCGACCTGGTGGTCCGGTTCGCGCCGATCGAGAGCCGTAACGACCCGGCGGGCACGCCGCTGTCGGCGACGGTGATGCTGCGCCCGACGATCCCGCACCCGGACCTGACCGGGGTGCTGCAGCCGGGGCTGAGCCGGGCGATGCACCTCAAGCTGGAGCGCGACCCGGACGGACGCCCGGTGGAGTCGCTGCACGTGCACGGCTACGTGCCCCGGGAGGAGTCGGTCGCGGTGGAGAAGGCGATCTGGACGGAGCTGGACGCGCCCGGCCGGGACGCCCCGGCGGGCCTGGGCCGGATCGGCGACGACCGCAGCGAGCCGCTGGCGATCGCCCAGCTGCTGATCCTGTTCCACCTGATGGAGCTGGACCGGTGAGCGCCGGGGACGTGCCGTCGGCGGTGCTGTTCGACGTGGACGGGACGCTGGCCGAGACCGAGCGGGACGGGCACCGCCCGGCGTTCAACCGGGCGTTCGCCGAGCACGGCGTCGGTGTGCACTGGGACGCCGACCACTACGCCCGGCTGCTCGCCGTCACCGGGGGCAGGCAGCGGATCGCCGCCGACCTGCGGGCCCGCGGCCACGCCGCCGACGCCGCCGAGCGGATCGCGGAACGGGTGCACCGCACCAAGACGACGCTGTTCGCCGAGCACGCCCGGTCCGGGTCGATCCCGGCCCGGCCTGGCGTCCGGACCCTGGTCGCCGACCTGCGCCGGCACGGCGTCCGGATCGGGGTGGTGACGACCGGTCGCCGGGAGTGGGCGGAACCGCTGGTCGGGCACCTGATCGGCGACGTCGCGCAGGAGATCGACGTGGCGGTCTACGGCGACGACGTGACCGCGCTGAAACCGGATCCGCGCTGCTACCGGCTGGCGCTGCGCAGGCTGGGGATGCCGGCGTCGTGCGTGGTGGCGGTGGAGGACTCGGCGGCCGGCCTGCGGGCCGCGCTCGGGGCGGGCCTGGTGACGGTGGTGGTGCGGTCCGGGCCCACCGCCGGGCACGACGTCGGCGGTGCGGCGCTGGTCCGCGAGTCGTTCGACGGTGATCCGGCGCTGGACGCCGAGCTGCTCGGCGGCCTGCTCGCGGACGGTCAGCGGGTCCGGCGGGAGTCGTGCAGGCGCAGCAGCGCGTAGGCGGCGAGGGTCTGCGCGTCGGTGATCCCGCCGCGCAGGGTGAGCTCCTCGAAGGCGTCCGGGGTGAACCAGGCGGAGCGCATGTCCTGCTCCTGGTGCTCGCGCTGCGGCGGGCCCGCGGTGAGACCGGTGGCGAGATAGACGTGGCCGCGCTGGCTGGACATGCCGGGCGCGACGTCGAGCATCCCGAGGAAGGTCATCGCCGTCGCGGCGAGGCCGGTCTCCTCGACCAGCTCGCGGACGGCCAGCTCGGCCGGATCGGCCTCGGCCCGGTCCGGCGCGGTGCCCGCCGGGAACTCCCAGCGGCGCTCGCCGACCGGGTAGCGGAACTGCTCGACCAGGTGCAGCCGGCCGTCGTCGTCGCGGGGGATCACCAGGGCGTAGGTGGGCTTGTCGACGACGCCGTAGATCCCCTCGGTGCCGTCGGCGCGCCGGATGCCGTCCTCGCGGACGGTCATCCAGCTGTTCGCGTACACCCGGCGGGTCGAGATCTGCTCGATCACCCGCCCAGCTTCGCCGATCACGGTCGGCTTACAGTGAGCCGGGTGCGCCTCGTCATCGCCCGCTGCCAGGTGGACTACGCAGGACGGCTGACCGCCCACCTGCCGATGGCCCCGCGGTTGTTGCTCGTGAAGCAGGACGGCTCGGTGAGCATCCACGCCGACGACCGCGCCTACAAGCCGCTGAACTGGATGTCCCCGCCCTGCTGGCTCACCGAGGAGCCCGGCGTGTGGACGGTGCGGAACAAGGCCGACGAGTCGCTGGTGATCACCATCGACGAGGTGCTGCACGACTCGACGCACGAACTCGGCGTCGATCCCGGCCTGGTCAAGGACGGTGTGGAGGCGCACCTGCAGGAGCTGCTGGCGGCGCACCCGGAGACCCTCGGCGAGGGCTGGACGCTGGTCCGCCGCGAGTACATGACCGCCGTCGGGCCGGTCGACCTGCTGTGCCGCGACGCCGACGGCCGGCACGTCGCGGTGGAGATCAAGCGGCGCGGTGAGATCGACGGCGTCGAGCAGCTGACCCGGTACCTGGAGCTGATGAACCGGGACCCGCTGCTGGCTCCGGTGCAGGGGGTGTTCGCGGCCCAGCAGATCAAGCCGCAGGCGCGGACCCTGGCGACCGACCGCGGGATCCGCTGCGCGACCGTCGACTACGACGAGCTGCGCGGGATGACGTCGAAGGAGATGCGGCTGTTCTGAGCGGTCGCGTCCGCCGGGTTCAGCGGATGGAGCCGATGAGATCGCGGGCCGCGTCGCCGTGCAGCGCGGCGGCGTCGAGCCGGTCCCACGCCGCCCGGTAGGCGTCGAGATCGGCGCGTTCGTCCAGGAAGTTCGTTCCGGCGATGGTCTCGGAGACGGCCATCCGGTCGGCGTAGAGGTGGAACCCGGGCGGGGGCGGCGGCAGGGGCGGACCGAACGGGAGGACGCCGAGGCGGATGTTGGGGCGCCGGGACAGGGCGATCAGATGCTCCCGCTGGGCACGCATGATCGCGTCGGACCCGATGACGTAGCGCAGCACGCTCTCGGCGACGAGCTGGAGGAACCGGCGGTCGGCGTCGTCGAGCAGGGCCAGCCGGGCGCGGCGTTCACGCTCCCACTTGGGGGTGGTCGGCCGCTCGATCACGGCGAGGGTGTAGTCCCAGGACTGCATGAGCCCGGGCACGATCTCGGGCTGCCAGGACCGGATCACGTCGGACTGCGACTCCAGCAGCCGGATCCGGCGCTGGATCTCGGGCCCCCGGCGCACGATGCGGTTCTGGCTGGTGATGAGCTCGGCCTGGGCCGCCCGGCACAGTTCGACCAGCTCCCTGCGGAGCGCCGCGGGGGCGCCCAGCGCGCGTGCGTAGGACTCGGCGGCCGCGGGCTGCGGGGTGGACCGGCCGGTCTCGGCCTTCGAGATCGAGGGCTGGCTCAGGCCGCTCCGCGCGGCGGCCTCGGTCTGGCGCAGGTCACCGCGGACGAGCACCATCAGCTGGGCGATGCGGTCCCGGCCGGTGACGCGCTGGTCTGGTGGCACTGGAGCGCTGAGCCTTCTCGTCGGTGGAACTCGGGATGACGCGCCCACCATTCTGCCCACGGCTCGGCGGCCGCCCACGCTCGGGCGAGGTCGTCGGTGAACCGGGCGCGTTCGGCCGGCCGCAGGATCCCGGCGCCGACGAAGCCGCCCGGCCCGTCGTAGAGCATCGGAACCACGACGTCTCCGTTGACCAACCAGTAGTCGGTCTCGAGCAGCCCGTCCGGGACCGGGTGCTCGCCGTCGCGGAGCACCCGGATGTCCTCGTGGCCGTCGGCCGCGTTGCGCGCGTATCCCTGCTGACAGGAGAAGAGCTGGTAGTCGGTCAGCTGCGCGGGTAGCCGGCGGACCCGGAAATGCCGGATGCCCCGGGTGGTGGTCCTCGGCGAGCCGGGTCAGCCAAGCCTGCTTGCGCTCGGCGTCCGGCTCCTCGCCGCGGAGCCACGCCGCGAAGTCGTCGTCGCCCGGGGCGTAGCCGGGCAGGGTCTCCATCCGCCCCACCGAGCGGCGCCGCGGGCACCGTGCACCGGGTTCGGGTGGAGCTGGGTCGGCGGCGTCGCCGAGGCTGACCTTCCGGGGCCAGTACGGGCCCGGCCGGACCTTCCGCGGGCGTTTACGCTGATCACGTGAGTGCCACCGCCGCTGACTCCGCCGTGACCGCCGCCACCGATCCCGCCGGTAGTACCGACTTCGCGTCGCTGTCCCCGCGCACCGGCGCCGAGCTCGCCCGCTACCCGGTGCACGACGCCGAGCACGTGCGTGCCGCCGTCCGCGCTGCGGGCGAGGCCGCCGCCTGGTGGGACGGCCTCGGCTTCGCCGGCCGCCGCACCCGACTGGCCGCCTGGAAGAAGGTGCTGGTCCGCCAGCTCGACCGGGTCGCCCGGGTGGTGGCCGACGAGACCGGCAAGCCGTTCGACGACGCCCGGCTCGAGGTCGTCCTGACGATCGACCACCTGGACTGGGCGTCGGCGAACGCGGCGAAGGTGCTCGGGCGGAAGTCGGTGTCGCCGGGCCTGCTGATGGCGAACCAGGCCGCATCGGTGGCGTACCGGCCGCTCGGCGTGGTCGGCGTCATCGGGCCGTGGAACTACCCGATCTTCACGCCGATGGGGTCGATCGCCTACGCGCTCGCCGCGGGCAACACCGTGGTGTTCAAGCCGTCCGAGCTCACCCCGGGCGTCGCGCACGAGCTGGCGCGCACCCTCGCCGAGGCGGTGCCCGAGGTCGGCCGCTACCCGCTGCTGAGCGTCGTCACCGGGTTCGGGGCGACCGGCGCCGAGCTGTGCCGGGCGCCGGGCGTCGGCAAGATCGCGTTCACCGGGTCGGCCGCGACCGGCCGCCGGGTGATGGCCGCCTGCGCCGAGAACCTGGTCCCGGTGCTGATGGAGTGCGGCGGCAAGGACCCGCTGATCGTCGACGCCGACGCCGACCTGGACGCCGCCGCGGACGCCGCCGTCTGGGGCGGGATGTCCAACGCCGGGCAGACCTGCGTCGGCGTGGAACGGGTCTACGTCGTGGAGACCGTCGCCGGGCGCTTCCTGGAGAAGGTCCGCGCGGCCGCGTCGAAGCTGCGGGTCGGCACCGCGGCCAACGAGGGCGACCTGGGCCCGATGACGATGCCGTCGCAGACCGAGATCGTGCGCAGGCACGTCACCGAGGCGCTGTCGGCGGGCGGCCGGGCGATCGTCGGTGGCGCGGAGTCCGTGCACGACGACGGCACCATCTCCCCGGTGGTGATCGCCGACGTCCCGGAGGACTCGGTCGCCGTCACCGAGGAGACGTTCGGGCCGCTGGTGGTGGTGAACCGGGTGCCGGACGTCGACGAGGCGGTCCGCCGCGCCAACGCCACCGGCTACGGCCTCGGCGCCACCGTGTTCTCCGCGAAGCGCGGCGACGAGATCGCCGCCCGGCTGCGCTGCGGGATGGTCTCGATCAACGGCGTCATCTCGTTCGCCGGCATCCCGTCGCTGCCCTTCGGCGGGGTGGGGGAGTCCGGGTTCGGCCGGATCCACGGCGCCGACGGCCTGCGCGAGTTCACCCGGGCGCAGTCGGTGGCCCGGCAGCGGTTCGCGCTGCCGGTCGCGGTGACCTCGTTCCGGCGGACCGCGAAGACCATGCAGGCGCTGGTCGGGGTGGTGAAGGCCCGGCACGGTCGGTGACGGCCGCCGCGCCCGGCGGTACTGCCCGTCCGGTCAGCGCGGGCGGGTGGCCCTGGTCGCACCATACCCACCGGTAGCGACCCGGATGGCAGGATCGCGCGCGACGACAGAGACGTCCAACTGGGAGGTTGCAGCGTGGCACGCGAGATCCGGACGGTCGGAGTGGTCGGCCTCGGCACCATGGGCGCGGGGATCGTCGAGGTCTTCGCCCGCAACGGCCTCGAGGTGATCGCCGTCGAGGTCGACGCCGACGCCGGGGAGCGGGGCAAGACCCACCTGGCGGCGTCCACCGGACGGGCGGTGCAGCGCGGCAAGCTGACCCAGGAGCAGGCCGACGAGCTGCTCGGGCGGATCACGGTCACCACGTCGATGGCCGATCTCGCCCCGGCCCAGCTGGTCGTCGAGGCCATCCCGGAGAACCTGGAGGCGAAGGCAGAGATCTTCGCGACGGTGGACGGCGTCGTCGCCGAGGACACCATCCTCTGCTCCAACACCTCGTCGCTGTCGGTGACAGAGCTGGCGGTGCGGACCAAGCGGCCCGGCAAGGTCGTCGGGATGCACTTCTTCAACCCGGCGCCGGTGCAGAAGCTGGTCGAGGTGGTGCGCACGGTGGTCACCGAGCCGGAGGTGATCGACGACGTCAAGGCGTTCGCCGACTCGCTGGGCAAGGTCCCGGTCGTCATCGGCGACCGCGCCGGGTTCATCGCGAACGCGCTGCTGTTCGGCTACCTCAACCACGCGGCGAAGATGTACGCCGAGCGCTACGCCAGCCGCGAGGACCTCGACGCCGGCATGCGCTACGGCTGCGGCTACCCGATGGGGCCGCTGGCGCTGCTCGACCTGATCGGGCTCGACACCGCCTACGAGATCCTCGAGACGATGTACCGGGAGTCGCGCAACCTGCTGCACGCGCCGAACCCGGTGTTCAAGCAGATGATCACCGCCGGGCTGCTCGGCCGGAAGACCGGGCGCGGCTTCTACACCTACGAGGCGCCGCACAGCTCGACCGTGGTGCCGGACGACGAGACCCCGTCGTCGACGGTGCCCGAGGACGTGACCCTGCGCGACGTCAGCCGGGTCGGTGTGGTCGGGACCGGCACGATGGCGTCGGGCATCGTCGAGGTCTTCGCCAAGGCCGGGTACGACGTCGTCGTGCGCGGCCGTAGCGAGTCCAAGGTCGACGGCTCGCTCGCGCACGTGCGCAAGTCGCTGGACAAGGCGGTCGCCCGCGGGAAGCTGGAGGAGTCCGACCGGGACGCGATCGTCGGTCGGATCACCGGCACCACCTCGCTGGAGGACATGGCCGACGTCGACCTGGTCGTCGAGGCCGTCGCCGAGGAGCTCGACGTCAAGCGGGCGATGTTCGGTGCGCTCGACGACATCTGCAAGCCGGGCGCGATCCTGGCGACGACGACGTCGTCGCTGCCGGTCGTGGAGTGCGCCGCGGCCACCCGCCGGCCCGGTGACGTGATCGGGATGCACTTCTTCAACCCGGCGCCGGTGATGAAGCTGGTCGAGGTCGTCTCGACGATCGGGACCTCCCGCGAGGTCGCCGCCACCGTGCTCGCGGTCACCCAGAAGCTGAAGAAGGTGCCGGTCAGCTGCGGCGACCGGGCCGGGTTCATCGTCAACGCACTGCTGTTCCCGTACCTGAACGACGCGGTGAAGATGCTGGAGGCGCACTACGCCACCGCCGACGACATCGACGCCGCGATGAAGACCGGCTGTGCCCTCCCGATGGGCCCGTTCGAGCTGCTCGACGTGGTCGGCCTGGACGTGTCGCTGGCGATCGAGCGCTCGCTGTACTCGGAGTTCCGGCAGTCCGGTTTCGCGCCGGCGCCGCTGCTGGAGCACCTGGTCACCGCGGGCCGGCTGGGCCGCAAGACCGGGCACGGGTTCCGGGACTACACGCAGCGCTGAGGCATGGCGGGCCGGCGTGCGCGGCGGCCCCGCCCCTCGGAACGGGGGCGGGGCCGCCCCGTCGCGCCGCCGCTGGGCAGCGGCATGGTCACCTCCCGGGAGAGCGCCCGGGACGGCGAGTGGAACGTCCGCCGGGTGCCCGGCGGCAACGACGTGAAGACCTACCGCTGCCCGGGCTGCGACCAGCTGCTCCCCTCCGGGACGCCGCACGTCGTGGCCTGGCCGGCCGACGGCACCGGCGGGGTCGAGGACCGCAGGCACTGGCACCTGCCCTGCTGGAACGCCCGGGACCGGCGACGGCCGGGCTTCCGGCGGCACTGAGCGCGCCGGCACCGAGCCCGCCGGCACCGAGCCCGCCGGCACCGAGCCCGCCGGCACCGAGCCCGCCGGCACCGAGCCCGCCGGCACCGAGCCCGCCGGCACCGAGCCCGGCGGCACCGAGCCCGGCGGCACCGGGCCCGGCGGTGGTTCCGGGCCGGGCTGCCGCCGCCCGCCCCCGTCCGCACGGGTTCGTCGCGTTCGCACGGGATCCGATCCCGTGCGAACGCGACGAACCCGTGCGAACACGAGCCGCGGCGCTGCCGCCGCGGCGGAGGGCTCAGCGCACCCGGGCGGCGTGCTTCGTCCGGCCGTTCGGCTGTGTGCGCGGCGCCGGGGACGGGGCTCCGGCCGGGTCGTCGCCCGGCGTCCCGGACTGCTCCGGCGAGGCGCCTGCGGCGTCCGCCGGGTCGAGCCCCGGGCCCGCGTCCAGGTCCCCGGCCGCGTCGTCGATCAGCCCGCGGGCGGCCCGCAGCTGGTCGGCGACCCGGTCCCGCAGCTCGGTGAGCTGCCCGACCCGCCGGCGGGCCCGCGCGGTGATCTCCTCGGCGTCCCGCTGCGCCTCGGCCCGGATCCGCTCGCCCTCGGCCCGGGCCTCGTCCAGCGACCGGCGGATCTGCTCGTCGGCCTCGCGGTTGCGCCGGCCGATCTCCTCGGTCAGCGCGTCCCGCTCGGCGAACAGCGTGGTCAGCGCCTCGCTGCGGCGCTGGTCCATCGCGATCCGGAAGTCGTGCTCCACCTGCTCCCGGTTCTCCCGGGCCTCCGCGTCCGCGCGGGTGATCCGCTCGGTGACCGTGCGCTCCTGCTCGGCCAGGTCCTGCTCGGTGCGCGACCGCAGCTCGGCCAGCTCGGCCTCGGTACTGCTGCGGGCCTGCGCGAGCTCGGCCTCGGTGCTGCTGCGGGCCTGCGCGAGCTCGGCCTCGGTGCTGCTGCGGGCCTGCTCCAGCTCGGCCCGGGTGCGCTCCCGCAGGTCCGCCAGCTCCCGCTCGACGCGCGCCTGCTCCTCGGTGACGGCCCGCTCGCGCTCGTCGGACCGCCGGTCCAGCTCGGCCCGGCGTGCCTCGGCGTCGGCGACGATCTGCTCGGCGTGCGCACGTGCCTCGGCCACCACCACCCGGGCGTGCTCGTCGGCCTGGCGGCGCTGCTCGGCGACCTCCCGCTCGGCGCGGGCGTGCATCTCGGCGACCTCGTCCTCGGCGAGACGCAGCATCGAACGCAGCCGCTCGCTCATGCCCTGCACGCTCTGCGGCGGCCCGGCCAGCCGGCTGACCTGCTGCTGCAGCGCCTCGGCCCGGGTGCGGGCGTCGTCGAGCTCGCGGCTCAGCCGGGTGTTCTGGGCGACCGCGGCGTCCCGGTCGGCGGCGAGCATCCGCACCTCGGCGTCGAGCCGCCGCAGGTGGCTGTCGACCTGCGCCTGGTCGTAACCGCGGCGCGCGACCGAGAAACCGGTTCGTGGTACGGGTACATCGTGGTCACCGGCCATGGACTCACCGTACCGTCGGGCCGTGGCCTCGGCTGTGCCGAAAGGCACAGCCGAGACACACTCACACCCCGCGGAAGCGGTTGATGCCCTCGATGTGCTTCTCCCGGGTCTCCGGGTCCGTCACGCCCAGCCCCTCCTCGGGCGCCAGCGCGAGCACGCCGACCTTGCCCTGGTGGGTGTTGCGGTGCACGTCGTAGGCGGCCTGGCCGGTCTCGGCCAGCGGGTACACCCGGGACAGCGTCGGGTGGATCATGCCCTTGGCCACCAGCCGGTTCGCCTCGTACGCCTCGCGGTAGTTCGCGAAGTGCGAGCCGACGATCCGCTTGAGGTTCATCCACAGGTAGCGGTTGTCGAACTCGTGCATGTACCCCGACGTCGACGCGCAGGTGACGATCTGGCCGCCCTTGCGGGTCACGTAGACGCTGGCGCCGAAGGTCTCCCGGCCGGGGTGCTCGAACACGATGTCCGGGTCCTCGCCGCCGGTGAGCTCACGGATCTTCGCGCCGAACCGCTTCCACTCGCGCGGGTCCTGGGTCTGCGGGTCCTTCCAGAACTTGTAGCCCTCGGCGTTGCGGTCGATGACCAGCTCGGCGCCCATGTCCCGGCAGATCTGCGCCTTCTCCTCGGAGGAGACGACACAGACCGGCGTCGCGCCGCCGTTCAGCGCGAACTGGGTGGCGTAGGAGCCGAGGCCGCCGGAGGCGCCCCAGATCAGCACCACGTCGCCCTGCTTCATGTCGGCGCCGTTGCGGGACACCAGCTGCCGGTAGGCGGTGGAGTTCACCAGCCCGGGGGACGCGGCCTCCTCCCAGGTCAGGTGCGCGGGCTTGGGCATCAGCTGGTTGGACTTCACCAGGGCCAGCTCGGCGAGCCCGCCGAAGTTCGTCTCGAAGCCCCAGATCCGCTGCTCCGGGTCCATCATCGTGTCGGAGTGCCCGTCCGGGCTCTCCAGCTCGACCGACAGGCAGTGCGCGACGACCTGGTCGCCGGCCTTCCAGGCGTTGACCCCGGGCCCGGTCTGCACGACGACGCCGGCCAGGTCGGAGCCGACCACGTGGTACGGCAGGTCGTGCCGCTTGGTGAGCGGCGAGAGCTTGCCGTAGCGCTTGAGGAAGCTGAACGTCGAGACCGGCTCGAAGATCGACGTCCACACGGTGTTGTAGTTGATGGCGCTGGCCATGACGGCCACCAGCGCCTCACCGGGACCGAGCTCCGGGACCGGGACCTCCTCGACCCGCAGGCTCTTGCGGGGGTCCTTGTCCTTGGTGGTCAGACCCTCGAACATGTCGGCGTCCTCGGCCCGGACGGTGACGCCCTGGTAGCTCTCGGGCACCTCCAGGCCGCCGACGTCGGCGAACTGCCCGGCGAGGATGGCGTCGCGGATGTCCTTCACTGCTGGCCTCCGATGGCGACGTTGCTAGGGGAGTGATCAGGTGCATTCACCCGTACTTGCTTGGGATACCGCAAGTTACCGCGTAGTATGTTAACCGTTGTGCGACGCCCGGTGTGAGCCCCGGCGCGAGTTCGTGACCCAGACCACCGGACGTCCGTACTGACCTTCCGGGTGGGGGCCGTCCCGGACCGGTTCTCAAACAGGCACCGGATCAGTGCTGATCAGAGCCCGGCTCGACGAGCTCGACCAGCACCCCGCCCGCGTCCTTCGGGTGCACGAAGTTGACCTTCGAGTTCGACGTGCCCCGGCGCGGCTCGTCGTAGAGCAGCCGCAGTCCCTTCGCGCGCAGCGCGTCCGCGGCGGCCGCCACGTCGGTGACCCGGTAGGCGACCTGCTGCAGCCCGGGGCCGTTGCGGTCGATGAACTTGGCGATCGTCGAGTTCTCGTCCAGCGGGGCGAGCAGCTGCACCTTCGTGGCCCCGGCCGGCTCGCCCGGCGCACCGAGCATCGCCTCCCGCACGCCCTGCTCGGCGTTGGTCTCCTCGTGCACGGCGACCAGGCCCAGATTGTCGGCGTACCAGCGGATCGCCTCGTCCAGGTCGGGCACCGCGATCCCGACGTGGTCGACGGCCACGACCAGCGGCGACAGGACATCATCGGTTGTCGTCATGAGGGCAGAAGCTACCGTGACTACCGGCGAGTAGGCCCGTGTGCCACTGGTCACCCCCTCCCTCCGACGTGTCCCGCGACCGCGGAGCGCGTGGGTATGGTGACCGCCCGCCCACCTGTCAACGAAGCTTGCTGGAGGACCCCGTGTCCGGAACCGTGATCGTCGCCGGCGCCCGCACGCCGATGGGCCGTCTGCTCGGCTCGCTGAAGGGATTCACCGGCGCGCAGCTGGGTGGGATCGCCATCAAGGCGGCGCTGGAACGGGCCGGCGTCGCACCGGAGCAGGTCGAGTACACGATCATGGGCCAGGTGCTGACCGCGGGCGCCGGGCAGATCCCGGCCCGCCAGGCGGCGGTCGCCGCCGGCATCCCGATGGACGTCCCGGCACTGACCATCAACAAGGTGTGCCTCTCCGGCGTCGACGCGATCGCGCTCGCCGACCAGCTCATCCGGGCCGGCGAGTTCGACGTCGTGGTGGCCGGCGGCCAGGAGTCGATGACCCAGGCGCCGCACCTGCTCACCAAGTCCCGCGAGGGCACCAAGTTCGGCGACGCCACGCTCACCGACCACATGTCCTACGACGGCCTGTTCTGCGCCTTCGACCAGGTCGCAATGGGTGCCTCGACGGAGAAGTACAACGAGCGCTACGGCCTGACCCGCGAGGAGCAGGACGCCTTCTCCGCCCGCTCGCACCAGCTGGCCGCCCGGGCCGCCGGGGACGGCACGTTCGAGCAGGAGATCACCCCGGTCGAGATCCCGCAGCGCAAGGGCGACCCGGTCATCTTCGCCACCGACGAGGGCGTCCGCGGCGACACCACCGCCGAGAGCCTGGGCAGGCTGCGCCCCGCGTTCGCCTCCGACGGCACGATCACCGCGGGCTCGGCGTCGCAGATCTCCGACGGCGCGGCCGCCGTCGTGGTGATGAGCAAGGCCAAGGCGCAGGAGCTCGGGCTGGACTGGATCGCCGAGATCGGCGCGCACGGCGTCGTCGCCGGGCCGGACGCCAGCCTGCACGAGCAGCCCGCGAACGCGATCGCGAAGGCCTGCGAGAAGGAGGGCATCCAGCCCGCCGATCTCGACCTGGTCGAGATCAACGAGGCGTTCGCGGCGGTCGGCATCGTGTCCACCCGCAAGCTGGGCATCGACGAGGACAAGGTCAACGTCGACGGCGGTGCGATCGCGCTCGGTCACCCGATCGGGATGTCCGGGGCCCGGATCGCGCTGCACCTGGCGCTCGCGCTCAGGTCCCGCGGCGGCGGTGTCGGCGCGGCCGCGCTGTGCGGCGGCGGCGGCCAGGGTGACGCCCTGATCATCCGCGTGCCGAAGCCCTGATCCCTGTGTGACGATCGTCGGCCCCCGCCGTGGCGGGGGCCGACGCATGTCCCCGCTGGAGGAACCGATCGTGCCCGGACCGCCGGACCCCCACGAGCTCGTCGAGCGGGCGCGCGCCGGTCAGCAGCTCGCCGTCGCCCGGCTGATCTCGATGGTGGAGAACGCCGGGCCGCAGCTGCGTGCGGTGTCCGCCGCCCTGACCCCGCACACCGGCGGGGCCCACGTCGTCGGGCTGACCGGATCGCCCGGCGTCGGGAAGTCGACCAGCACCTCGGCGCTGGTCAGCGAGCTCCGGGCCCGGGACCGCCGGGTCGGCGTGCTCGCGGTGGACCCGTCGTCGCCGTTCAGCGGGGGCGCACTGCTCGGCGACCGGGTGCGGATGGGGGAGCACGCCGACGACGACGGCGTCTTCATCCGGTCGATGGCCACCCGCGGGCACCTCGGCGGGCTGTCCTGGGCGACGCCGCAGGCCCTGCGGGTGCTCGACGCCGCGGGCTGCGACGTGATCCTGATCGAGACCGTCGGGGTCGGGCAGTCCGAGGTGGAGATCGTCGGACTGGCCGACAGCACCGTGGTGCTGATGGCGCCGGGGATGGGTGACGGCATCCAGGCGGCGAAGGCCGGGATCCTGGAGATCGGTGACGTCTTCGTGGTCAACAAGGCCGACCGGGAGGGCGCCCGGCGGACCGTGCGCGAGCTCCGCAACATGCTGCACCTGCGCGACCACGGCGGCACCGACGCCTGGGAGGCACCGGTGCTGATGACCGTCGCCTCCCGCTCGGAGGGGATCGGCGCGCTCGCCGACGCCCTCGACGACCACCTGGCCTGGGCGCGCAAGTCCGGCGAGCGGGACCGGCGCCGGCACGAGCGGGTCCGGCGCGAGATCGAGGCGATCGGGATGGAGCAGGTGCGCGCGCGGATGGAACGGGTGCGCGGCGGGGACGCGCTGGAGGCGCTGACCGGGCGGGTG
>NZ_BAAAJK010000021.1:0-51602 GCF_039526905.1 Pseudonocardia kongjuensis
CCGCGCGCCGCGCCGGACCGCGCCGCGCCGGACCGCGCCGCGCCGGGCCGTGTCGCCGACCCGCGCCGTGTCGGGGCCGGGCCGCGCCACCCTGCCCGTGTCGCCCTGCCGCGCGTCGCGCCGCCCGATGCCGCGCACCGCCTGGCGCGGCGGCGTGTCGCGCGACGCAGTTCGGAGTCCCGCGGCGCTCCACGTCGCACACCTTGCTTCGCCGAGATGCAGATCAGCGGGCCGGGGAGATCAACAATTCCCGCTGAGCTGCATCTCGGCGGGGTACGGGGTGTGGTGGGGCTGGACGGGGCGGTGAGCGACGGCGGCGCGGGGTCGGACGGTGCCACGCTGAGCAGATCAAGGCGGCGCTCCGGTGTGGCGCTCTACCGCCGCGGCGCTGTGCCGCGCGAACCGTGCGGCTCTGCGCCGTACTGCGCTGCACCGTGCACGCAGCGCTGTGCCGAGCCGGCGGCGCGCGCTGAGCCGCGCTGAGCCGGGCCGAGCGGGGCCGAGCCGCGCCGTACCGACCCGGGCCGAGTCGAGCCGCGCAGTGCCGAGCCGCGCAGTGCCGAGCCGCGCAGTGCCGCGCCGACCCGGGCCGGGCTGGGCCGCGCCGAGCCCTGCTGTGTCGAGCCGGGCGCGCCGTGTCGAGCCGCGCCGAGCCCGCCGAGCCGCGCGGAGCCCGCCGAGCCGGGCGCACCGACCCGGGCCGGGCAGTGCCGCGCCGAGCCGAGCCGAGCCGAGCCGAGCCGTGCAGTGTCGAGCCGCGCCGAGCCGAGCGCGCCGGGCCGCGCCACCCCGCACCCCGTGCCCCGCCGAGATGCAGATCAGCGGGCCGGGGAGATCAACAATTCCCGCTGAGCTGCATCTCGGCGGGGCACGGGGTGCGGGGTGCGGAAGGGGCGCGGAAAGGCCGGGGTGGGACGGGGCAGGGCGAGGTGCGGAGGGGCGAGGTGCGGAGGGGCGGGGCGCGGAGAGGCCGGGGTGGGACAGGGCAGGGCAAGGCGAGGTGCGGAGGGGCGAGGTGCGGAGGGGCGGGGTGCGGAGGGGCGGGGTGCGGAGGGGCGGGGTGCGGAGGGGCGGGGTGCGGAGGGGCGGGGCGGGCGTCAGGCGAAGGCGCCGATGCCGGTGATGTCCCGCCCGACGATCAGCGTCTGGATCGTCTCGGTGCCCTCGAAGGTGTGGATCGCCTCGATGTCCGCCCAGTGCCGGACGACGTGGTGCTCCAGCAGGATCCCGTTGCCGCCGAGCAGGTCGCGGGCCTCGGCGAGGATGGTGCGGGCGGTCCGGGTGTTGTGCATCTTGGCCAGCCCGGCGACGGTCGGGGAGAGTTTCCCGGCCTCGGCGAGCCGGGCCGTCTGCATGCAGTACAGCTGCATCCCGGTGAGATCGGCGAGCATCCGGACGAGGCGCTGCTGCACGATCTGGAACCCGGCGAGCGGCTTGCCGAACTGCTCGCGTTCCTTCGCGTAGCGCAGCGCGGCGTCGTAGCCGGCGGTGGCGTGCCCGAGCGCCATCCAGGCGCAGGTGCTGCGGGTGGTGGCGAGCACGGCGGCGCAGTCGGCGAAGGTGCGGGCCCCGGCCAGCCGGTTCTCGTCGGGCACCCGGACGCCGTCGAGGGTGATGTCGGCCTGCCACAGCGCGCGCAGCGACACCTTGCCGGGGATGACGGTCGCCGAGTAGCCCTCGGCCGGGGTCTCGACGACGAAGCCGAGCACGTTGCCGGAGTCAGTGTCCCGGGCCCAGACGATCACCAGGTCGGCGACGGTGCCGTTGCCGATCCAGCGCTTGGTGCCGCGCAGCACCCAGCCGTCGCCGTCCCGGGTGGCGGTGGTCGCCAGGGCGACCGAGTCCGATCCGTGCTCCGGTTCGGTCAGCGCGAACGCGCCGAGCTTGTCCATCGTCGACATCGACGGCAGCCAGCGCTGTTGCTGCTCCTCGGAGCCGCACATCGCGATCGCCTTCATCGCCAGCCCGGCGTGCACGCCGAGGAAGGTGCCCAGTGAGCCGTCGCCGCGGTGCAGCTCCATGTGCACCAGGCCGAGCGCGAGCGGGCTCATCCCGGCGGCGCCGTAGCCGGTGATGTCCTCGCCGACGATCCCCAGCTCGGGCAGCCTGCGGAACAGGTGCCAGGGCAGCTCGGCGCGCTCCCAGTAGTCGTTGATGTCGTGCAGCACCTCGGTGTCGACGAACCTGCGGGTGTCGGCGAACCGCTGCCACTGCTCGTCGGTGAACTGGTCGCGCACCGAGAAGAAGTCGGTCCCCAGTGCCTCGCCGAGCTCGGTGTACGGGGTGGTCGGTGCGGACATGGTGCGCGGCCCCCTCGCCGTCGGAGTCGGCATCGATCCTCACACCGCCGCCGCGGGCCCGCTCGGTGACGCGCCGGGCCGCCCGCCCCGATCAGGCCTTCACGAGGCAGAACGGATGGCCGATCGGATCGAGGAAGACCCGGAAGCTGTCCGGTGCGGGCTGGACCTCGTGCCGGCGCGCCCCGATCGCGAGCACGGCCGCCTCGCCCGCGTCGAGATCGGGAACGTCGAAGTCGGCATGACCGCGCTGCGGGCGCTCCTGGCCCGGCCACTCCGGCGGACTGAACCCGCCCTCGGCGATCTGCTGGAACGCCAGCGTGGGGCCGGCGCCGCCGGAGTCGAGCTCGACCCAGTCGGCGTCGGTCTGCTCGGCGATCGGCCAGCCCGTCAGTCGTGAGTAGAACCGGGCCAGTTCGAGCGGATCGGGGCAGTCGAGGGCGAACAGTGCGAACCTGGCGATCGGCGGGCCGGTGCCCGCGGGACTGGTGCTCATACCGGGCAGTGTGCCGCCGACCCCCGACAGAATCCGCCGGATTCTCAGGCCGGCGGGGGCAGCTCGTCGATCGCGCGCTCGACCCGCTGCACGGAGACCGGGTAGCGGGTCCGCATCGGGTGCGCGTACAGCGACACCCGCAGCTCCTCGATCATCCAGCCGATCTCGCGCAGCCGCGGCGAGGGCTCGGTGCCCGCGGGCAGGGCGGCGAGCAGACCCCGGTACTCGGCCTCGACCGGCGCCAGCTCCGCGGTCCACCGGGCGTCCCGGCCGGGATCGGCGCGCAGCTTCTCCAGCCGCAGCTCCAGGGCCTGCAGGTACCGCTTGACGTCGCCGAGCCGGACGGCCCCGGCGTCGGTGACGAAGCCGGGCCGGACCAGCCGGTCCATGATCGCGGTCGCGTCGGCGACCCCGTCCCGGGTGGCCGGGCCGCGCATGTCGGCGAGCGCCGCACCCACCCGGTGCCAGACCTCCAGGACGCCGCGGACGGCGTCGAGCACCTGCAGGGTCGTCGCGGGCAGCCGCATCCGCAGCAGCTCGGCGAGCCGGAGGTACTGCGCCTCGTCGAACGGGTCGCCGCCGCCCCGGCCGATCAGGTGATCGGCGGCGGCCGTGGTGCAGTCGTCGAGCAGCGCGTCGAGCGAGCCGTGCGGGTTGCGGGACAGCGCGAGCCGCGCCCGGTTGTCCAGCCCGCGCTGCACCTGGCGCCCCGGGTTCGGGGTGGCGAGCAGCAGCAGCCGGCGCACCCCGCGGTGGTGCGCGGGATCGCGTTCGGCGGCGGTGGCGTAGACCCGGACCTCGGCGGTGGTGCCGCGGTCGCGCAGCCCCGGATAGCCGGTGACGACGTGCGCGCCGCGCCGGATCGGCAGCTCCCGGGGCAGCCCGCCGATCGTCCAGGAGGTCAGCCCGGTCGCCTCGATCCCGGTGCCCGCCGCGGCCAGCTCCGCGCGCACCTTCGGTGCCAGCTCGCGGCGCAGCCGGTCCAGGTCGGTCCCGCGGGCCAGCTCGACGTCGTTCTCGTCAAGAATCCGGAAAGTGACGGTGAGGTGGTCGGGGAGCCGTTCCAGCTCCCAGTCGTCCCGCCGGATCTCGACGTTGCGCATCCGGCCCAGCTCGCGCTCCAGGCCGTCGAGCAGCGGTTCGTCGGTGTGCCCGCGCAGCCGGCCGAGCACGGCGCGGGCATGGTCGGGTGCCGGGGAGAAGTTGCGGCGCAGGTTCCGCGGCAGGGTCCGGATGAGCGCGGTGACCAGCTCCTCCCGCAGTCCGGGGACCTGCCAGGTGAACGGCGTCGGGTCGACCTGATGCAGCGCCGCCACCGGGACGTCGACGGTCACGCCGTCGGTGTGGTGACCCGGCTCGAACGCGTACGACAGCGGCAGCGACAGCCCGCCCGCGGCCACGTGGTCGGGGTACTGCCCGCGATCGACCTCGCGCGCGGCCTCGGTGGCGAGCAGGTCCTCGGAGTAGTCGAGCAGGCCGGGGCTGCGCTGCGACTCCTCGGACCACCAGCGGTCGAAGTGCTTGCCGGACACCACCGAGGCGGGCACCCGCTCGTCGTAGAACGCGAACAGGGTGTCCTCGTCGACCACCAGGTCGCGGCGGCGGGCGCGGTGCTCGAGCTCCTCGGCGTCGTCGAGCAGCTCGCGGTTGGCGTGGAAGAACCCGTGCCGGGTCTCCCAGTCGCCCTCGACGAGGGCGTGCCGGAGGAACAGGTCGCGGCTCACCTCGGGATCCACCCGCCCGTAGGCGACGGTCCGATCGGCGACCAGCGGCAGCCCGTGCAGCGTGACCCGCTCGGTCGCCACGGCGCTGCCCCGCTTGCGTGACCAGCGCGGTTCCGAATACGTCTTCTTGACGAGATGTCCGGCGAGCGGCTCGACCCACTCCGGCTTCACCGGTGCGACCGTGCGCGCCCACAGCCGGGTCGTCTCGACGAGCTCGGCGGCCATCACCCAGCGCGGCGGCTTCTTCGCGAGCCCGGAGCCGGGCCAGATCGCGAACTTCGCGCCGCGCGCGCCGAGGTAGTCCTTCGGGCCCTTGCGGTCCTTCTTGGCGGCGGCCCTGCCGGTCCCGGACTTCTCGGCGAGCGGGTCCTGCATGCCGACCTGGGACAGCAGCCCGGCCAGCAGCGACTGGTGGATGACGTCGGCGCGCCCGGTCCAGTCGGGATCGGAGTCGGCGCGGTCCATCCCGGCGCTGCGGGCGGCCTGGCGGAGCTGGCCGTGCAGGTCCCACCACTCGCGCACCCGCAGGTAGTGCAGGAAGTCCTCGCGCAGCTCGCGGCGGAACCGGTTGCCCGACAGCGCGTCGCGTCGTTCCCCGAGGTGGTCCCAGAGCCGCAGGAAGGCGAGGAAGTCCGAGCCGTCGACGGCGAACCGGCGGTGCTTGTCGTCGGCGGCCTGCCGCTGCTCGGTGGGCCGCTCCCGCGGGTCCTGCACGGACAGTGCCGCGGCGATGACGAGCACCTCGCGCAGGCAGCCGTTGCGGTGCGCCTCGACCAGCATCCGGCCCAGCCGCGGATCGACCGGCAGCCGGGACAGCGAGTGCCCGACCGCGGTCAGCGAGCGCCGGTCGGGCCGCAGCGCGCCGAGCTCGTGCAGCAGGTCCAGGCCGTCGGCGACGGCGCGCCGGTCCGGCGGTTCGACGAACGGGAACTCGGAGATCTCGCCCAGGTCCAGCGCGATCATCTGCAGCACGACCGACGCCAGGTTGGTGCGCAGGATCTCCGGATCGGTGAACTCGGGGCGGGCGTCGAAGTCGTCGGCGGAGTACAGCCGGATCGCGATGCCGTCGCTGGTCCGGCCGCAGCGGCCGGACCGCTGGTTCGCCGACGCCTGGGAGATCTTCTCGATCGGCAGCCGCTGCACCTTGAGCCGGCGCGAGTAGCGGGAGATGCGCGCGGTCCCGGTGTCGACGACGTAGCGGACGCCCGGGACGGTCAGCGAGGTCTCGGCGACGTTGGTCGCGAGCACCACCCGGTTGCCGGTGTGCGGCTGCCAGACCCGCTGCTGCTCGGCCGTCGACAGCCGGGCGTAGAGCGGCAGGATCTCGGTGCCCGGCAGGTTGCGCCGTTCCAGGGCCTCGGCCGCATCGCGGATCTCGCGCTCACCGGGGAGGAAGACCAGCACGTCGCCCGGGCCCTCACGCTGCAGCTCGACGACCGCGTCGCCGATCGCGTCGTCCAGCTGCCGGTCGGGATCGGCGTCCGGGTCGTCCGGGTCGACGACGGGGCGGTAGCGCACCTCGACCGGGTAGGTGCGGCCGGAGACCTCGACGATCGGCGCGGGCTCCTGCTCGCCGCCGAAGTGCCGGGCGAACCGCTCCGGGTCGATCGTCGCCGAGGTGATGATCACCTTGAGGTCCGGCCTGCGGGGCAGCAGCCGGGTCAGGTAACCGAGGATGAAGTCGATGTTGAGGCTGCGCTCGTGCGCCTCGTCGATGATCAGCGTGTCGTACCGGCGCAGGTCCTTGTCGCCGGCCAGCTCGGCCAGCAGGATGCCGTCGGTCATCAGCTTGACCATGGTGTCGTCGCCGACCTGGTCGGTGAACCGGACCTTCCAGCCGACCGTGCTACCGAGCTCGACGCCCAGCTCCTCGGCGATCCGGGCGGCCACCGTGCGCGCGGCGAGCCGGCGCGGCTGGGTGTGGCCGATCATGCCGTGCACCCCGCGGCCGAGCTCCAGGCAGATCTTCGGGAGCTGTGTCGTCTTCCCGGAGCCGGTCTCGCCGGCCACGATCACGACCTGGTTGTCCCGGATGGCCTCGGCGATGTCCGCGCGCCGCGCGGACACCGGCAGCGTCGCGGGATAGCTGACGGGCGGCGCCACACGTGGGCGGTCGCCGCGGTCGGGACCGCCGCGACCACCCACGTGGGTGGGGCCGGGCGCCGTGACGGCAGCGCTCCGGCCCCGTGGCCCGCGGCGGCGCGGTCGGCGCTGCTGCTCACGGGCCGGACGGCCGCGCGCGGCGCCCTCCGTCCCGGGGGCGGCCTGCGCTGCGGCCTCGTCATCGATCGTCAGGTTGCTGATGTCGGTCTTCCGGTCCGCGGAGTCCCGGCGGGGACGGCGCGGACGCGGGGGCCTGCCGCTCCCGCGTGCGGGACGGTCGTCGGCGGACGGGGCGGGTTCGCTGGACATCGTTCACTCAGTGTGCCTGCTCGCCCGGGACCGGGCGGACGCCGACCATGGTGATCGGGCTCGCAGCGAGGAGCAATCGGATTTCGGAGGGATGGATGAGGTGTCCGAACCGGACGCCGGTCGCCTCGCGGCGAGTGGCGCACCGCGGCTCCTGCCGGACGGTATTCCGCGGCGGCTGTTCTCTGTTGCGGCCCGGGGACTCGGCGTCGCCCGGCTCGGACAGTCGTTCCAACAGGCGGGTGCGCCGGATCATTCCCGGCCGAGCCCATGCCTGGTTCGGAGCTTCCCGACCGATTCGTGACCGGATACGCTCTTCTGGTCATCCCGTCACGAGGAGTGTCATGACCTTGGTCCCGGCGGGCAGCGCGGCCACCACGATCGACCTCGACGGCGGGCGGGTCCGGCTGCTGCGCTCGACGGCGCGGCCCGGCCCAGGGCCCGCCGGGACGCCGCTGCTGCTGGTGCACGGCGGGGGAACCGACAACTCGGCGATCTCCTGGTTCCACGCGTTCGAGGCGTTCGGAGCCGACCGTCAGGTGATCGCCCTCGACCTCCCCGGGTTCGGCGGGACCAGCGGGATCGAGCCGGCCGGCGATCCGCGGGAGACCGCCGATCTGACCGCCCGGGTGGCCGGCCGCCTCGGACTGACCCGGGTGGTCGCCGTGGGGGTGTCGATGGGCGGCGACGTCGCGCTCAACCTGGCGCTGCGCCACCCGGGGCTGGTCGAGGCGCTCGTGCTGGTCGGGCCGGGCGGGCTGGTCCCGGTCCTGCGCAACCGGCGCACCCAGATCGCGGCCTGGCTCCCCGCGCAGCTGCCCGAACCGGTCCTGCTCGCCGCGGCCCGGATGTCGACGCCGTTCGTCCGGGCCGCGCTCCGCAGCGTCGTCGCCGATCCGGACGCGCTGCCGCCGCAGGTGGTGCGGGAGTTCCTGCGGGAGGCCCGGCGACCGGACGGCTTCCTCGGGTACCTGCGCTACAACCGTGCCACCCTCGGGCCCCGGTCGATGCGCAACGACCTGCAACCGGTCGTCGGCCGAATCGAGGTGCCCGCCCTGTTCTTCCACGGCGCCGACGACCGGTGGGTCGATCCGGAGGGGTCCCGGCGGGCGGCTGCGCAGATGGCCCGGGCCCGGCTGGTCCTGGTCCCCGGGTGCGGGCACTGGGCCCAGCTGGAGGCGGCCGGACGGTTCGTCGCCGAGGTCCGGGAGCTGCTCGCGATCGGACACTGAGCCCGCGGATGACGGAGAAGGTGTCCGAACCGGACGCCGGTCGCCTCGCGGCGAGTGGCGCACCGCGGCTCCTGCCGGACGGTATTCCGCGGCGGCTGTTATCCATTGCGGCCCGGGGACTCGTGTCGCCCGGCTCGGACAGTCGTTCCAACAGGCGGGGCCGCCGGTTCATTCCCGGGGGGTGCCGGCACGCCGGGCGGCAGCGCTCAGGGCCGATCGGCGGCCGGCCGCGCCGGGGCGGGCAGCGTGACCACCGCGGTCGTCCCGGTGCCGACCACCGAGTCGAGGGTGAGCGAGCCGCCCATCGCCTCGACCAGGCCGCGGGCCAGCGGCAGGCCGAGCCCGACCCCCTCGTCGCCGGGCTCGTCGCGGTCCAGCCGGTCGAACGCGACGAACAGCCGGTCGGCGGTGCCGTCCGGGATGCCGCGACCGGAGTCCGCGACGACGAGCCGGACCGTCGTCCCGGACGTCACCGTGACCGACACCCGGCCACCGGGCCGGTTGTAGCGGATGCCGTTCCCGACGAGGTTGATCAGCACCTGGCGCAGCCGCCGGGGATCGGCCCGGGCCGTCACCGGGCCGCGGCCGTCGTGCTGCAGGGTCACGCCGCGCTCGTCGGCCATCGGCCGCAGCAGGTCCAGCACCTCGTCGGCGAGCGGCCGCAGATCGAGATCGACCGGATGGGTGGGCAGTGCGCCCGCCTCGATCCGCGCGACGTCGAGTACGTCGTCGACCAGCGACAGGATGTGCGTGGTCGCCCCGGAGATGTGTTCGAGCGCCGCGGCGCGGCGCTCCACCGGCAGATCGAGGGTGCCGAGCAGCTCGGCGAACCCGGAGATCGCCTGCAGCGGGGTGCGCAGCTCGTGGCCGAGGGCGGCGACGAACCGGGACTTGGCGTGGCTCGCCGCCTCGGCGGCGGCGCGGGCCACCTCGGCCTCGTGCCGGGCCTGCCGCTCGCGCAGCGCCGCGCGCCGCTGGGTCAGGTCGAGCACGGCGACCGACAGCTGCACCGGCCGGCCGTCCGGGCCGCGGATCTCCGACGCCGTGACCGCCAGCTCCAGCTCCGTGCCGTCCGGCCGGTGCGCCCTGGCCTCGCCGCCGGGGACCGGGACCAGGACGTCGTCGACGGTCTCGCCGCGCACGTCGCGGCCCAGCAGCTCGGTCAGCGCCCGGTTGGCCTCGGTGACGGTGCCGTCGGGTGCGGCCAGGGCCATCCCGGTGGCGTTGTCGGCGAACGCCCGCCGGAACCGCTCCTCGCTCTCGGTCAGCGCGCCGTACAGCCCGGCGTGCTCGATCGCGACCGACGCGAGATGGGTGAGCCGCCCGACCAGGCGCTCCTCGCGGGCGGACGGCCGGTGCGTCCGGTCGCGGTAGACGGCGAACGTGCCGAGCACCCCGCCCCGCCCGGTGATCGGGGACGACCAGCAGGACCGCAGGCCGTACGGGACGGCGAGCTCGCGGTACCCGCGCCAGCGCGGGTCGGTGCCGATGTCCTCGGCGACGACCGGGCTGCCCAGGTAGGCGGCGGCCCCGCAGGAGCCCGCGTCGGCGCCGATCGCCATCCCGTCGATCCGCGAGGAGTACTCGGGGGGCAGCGAGGGGGCGGCGCCGTGCCGCAGCCGGGTGCGGGCCTCGTCGAGCAGCAGCACCGAGCACCGGGCGCCGGGGACGAGCGATTCCAGCGCGGTCGTGATGCCGCCGAGCACCTCGGGCAGCGCGGTGCCCGCCGCGATCTGCTCCAGCAGCTCGGTCTGCCGCTGCAGCAGCGCGACCGTGTCGGCGTGGTCGAGATCGAAGGCGGCGTCGGTGACGGTCATCAGCTCTCCAGCCGGTAACCGACGCCGCGGACCGTGCGCAGGATCCGGTCCCCGCCGGGGAGCTTGTGCCGCAACCGGTGCACGTGCTCGGTCACGGTGGCCTCGCTGCGCCAGTCGGGTGCCGCGTCCCACACCTGCTCCAGCAGCTGGGCGCGGCTGAACACCTGCCGCGGGTGCCGGGCGAGGAACGCCAGGAGATCGAACTCGCGGGCGGTCAGCTCCACCGGGTCGCCGTCGACGGTGACCTCGCGGGTCGGCTCGTCGACCCGCAGCCCGCCCGCCCGGGCCGCCGCGCCGCCGGGCCGCACCGGCGCGGAGCGGCGCAGCACCGAGCGCACCCGCGCCGCGAGCTCGCCGGGGGAGAACGGCTTGACCAGGTAGTCGTCGGCGCCGAGATCGAGGCCGACGATCCGGTCGGTCTCGCCGCTGCGCCCGGACAGCACGATCACCGGGAGCGCGGCGCCGCCGGTGGCGGCGTCGTCGCGGCGGACCCGGCGCAGCACGTCCAGACCGCCGACGCCGGGCAGCGACAGGTCCAGGACGACGAGATCCGGCCGGGCGGAGGCGATCCGGTCGAGCGCGGCGGCGCCGTCCGGCGCGGTGACGACGGCGAACCCGTCCGCCTCCAGCTGCCAGCTGACCAGGGTGCGGACCCGCTCGTCGTCGTCGACGACGAGCACGGTCGACGAGGCCACCGCCGCACCCGCCGACCACGCCGTCATCCGGCGATCGTCCCGCGCGGGCTGTGACCTGCGCAACCGGCCCGGACGGCCGGTTGCGTGCGGTCAGGACCGGTGCGCGGCGAGGACGCCGTCGGTCCAGACCGGCCAGGCGTCCACGGCCCACTCGCCGAAGTCGCGATCGGTGAGGGCGACGGCGGCGAGGCCGGCGTCCGGGTCCACCCACAGGAAGGTGCCGGACTGTCCGAAGTGGCCGAACGTGCGGGGCGAGGACGTGGTGCCGGTCCAGTGCGGGGACTTCCCGTCCCGGATCTCGAAGCCGAGCCCCCAGTCGTTCGGCTTCTGCCTGCCGTAGCCGGGCAGCAGCCCGTCCAGACCCGGGTACGCGACGGTCGTCGCCTCGGCGACGGTGCGCGGGTCCAGCAGCCGGGGCGCCTGCAGCTCCGCGGCGAACCGGGACAGGTCGCGCGCGGTGGAGACGGCCCCGGCCCCCGCCGCGCCCTCCAGCCGGGTCCCGCTCAGCCCGAGCGGCTCGCAGACGGCCTGGTGCAGGTAGTCGGCGAACCCGATGCCGGTCGCCCCGGCCACGGCGTCCGCGAGCACCGCGAACCCGGTGTTCGAGTAGATCCGGCGCTCGCCGGGAGCGGCCTGCACCCGGTCGGTGTCGAAGGCCAGTCCGGAGGTGTGCGCGATCAGGTGCCGGACGGTGGAGCCCTCGGGGCCCGCCGGGTCGTCCCAGTCGAGGGCGCCCTCCTCGACGGCGACCAGCACGGCGTAGGCGGACAGCGGCTTGGTCACCGAGGCGAGCGCGAACTCGCGGTCGGTCTCGCCCGCGTCGGCGAGCACGCTGCCGTCCGCGGCGACGACGGACGCGGCGGCGTGGTCGACCGGCCAGTCGAGGATCCGGCGCACCGCCGGGCCGAGTCCGGTCACGACGGGGGGAGCGGTCGGGTGGCCATGCGCCCATCCTCGCAGCCGGATCCGGCGCGCGCCGTCGTGCCCGCCGGACGCCGGCCGGTGCCGTGCCGGATCAGGAGTCGCCGTGGACCGGGATCAGGGCGCCGGAGACCGGGGCGGCGTCCGGGCCGGCGAGGAACGCGATCACCCGGGCGATGGCGGCCGGGGTGACCGCGCGGGCGACCGCGTCGTCGCTCATCCACTGCCGGTTGGCCGGGGTGTCGATCACCGACGGCAGTACCGCGTTGACCCGGATCCGCTGCGGCCGCAGCTCGTCGGCGAGCAGCTCGGTGAGCCGGTGCACGGCGGCCTTGCTGGTCCCGTGCACCAGCTGGGCCGGTCCGGTCGCGCCGGCCTTCGCGCCGACGGTGACGATCGCGCCGCCGCCCGCGTCGGCGATCCGCGGGGCCGCGGCCTGCGCCGCCCAGACCACCGAGGCGTAGTTGGTGTCGAACAGCCCGTGCAGGGTGTCCGGGTCGGCGTCGGCGAGGCCGCCCGCGGCGTAGCCGCCGGCCACCGCGACCAGCGTGCCGATGGTGCCGGGGAGCTCGTCGATCCGGGCGAACGCCTCGCCGACGGCGCCGCGGTCGGTGAGATCGACGCCGATCGGATGGACGCCGTCGGCGGCGATCCGGTCCAGAGCGGGCCCCGGCCGGCCCAGCGCGGCGACCCGGTGCCCGCGGGACCGGAACTCCTCGACGACGGCGCGGCCCAGTGCCCCGGCGGCGCCGGTGACGACAACGGTGTGGCTCATCCGGGAATCGTGGCACCCGGTGGCCGGACGGGCACGGTCCGGCGGCGATGCGACCGTCCGGCGTCCGTTGCACGCTGCCACCCAGCAGCGTGTGGTCCCCCGATCGGGTGATCGAGGCCCGAACTGGTCGTCAACTTTGTTGAGACGGACGGGTTCGGTGACACGGCCGCCGGAAGTCGCTCGACAGGCATGGCGTGACCACCTCGCAGAACCCCTCCGGCGCCCCGGCCCAGCCCGGCCCGCCGCAGCAGGACCCCCGCCACGCCGCCCAGGGCCGGTACCCGCAGCAGCAGTACGGTCCGGACCCGCGACAGACCGGACCGCAGCAGTGGGCCGGACACCAGCAGGGCCCGCAGTACGGCCCGCCCGGCCAGCCCGGACAGCCCGGCCAGTACTACGACGGCCACCCGCAGGTCCCGTTCGGTGGCCCGCCGTTCGGCAGCACCCGCCCCGGCGCCCCGATCCCGCCGGCCGGGACCGAGGTGTGGCCGACGGCCGCCCAGCGCTCCGCCGTCCCCCAGCAGCGGGGCGGACCCGCCCCGCGGGTCCCGGTCGAGCTGCCGCGCAACGGCTTCGGCACCACCGCGCTGGTGCTCGGCATCCTCGGGCTGCTGTTCTCGCTGATCCCGTTCGTCGGGGTGATCGCCTGGCCGCTGGTGATCCTGGGCCTGGTCTTCGGCGTGCTGGGGATCGTGCGGGTGAGCCGCGGGAAGGCGAACAACCGGGGCGTTGCGATCAGCGGGACCGTGCTGTCGGCGCTGGGGCTGCTGGTGTGCATCCTCTACGCCTCGGCCTTCGCGTCGGTGGCGTCGGACATCTCGACGGCCGCCCCGGCCGCACCGGCGGTGACCGCACCCGCGGCCGACGAGGCCCCCGCCGCCGCCGCGGCGCCGGTCGAGGCCGGCGCCGGGGACGTGATCACCTACGAGGTCAGCGGTACCGGTGGCGCCGGCAGCATCACCTACATGAAGGACGAGAACTTCGGCCAGGAGCAGGCGAACGGGGTCGCGCTGCCGTGGACCAAGGACATCACCTTCGACAGCGGTGTCCTGTCCTTCCAGCCGCTGTCGCTGGTCGCGCAGTCCGACTCGGGCGGCAGCGACGAGATCACCTGCCGGATCCTGCGCAACGGCGAGGAGATCACCTCCTCGACCAGCTCCGGCCCCTACGCAGTGGTCAGCTGCTCCGCGAGCTGACCGCCCCACGCGCGCCGATCCGCGCGCAGCGGTGCCGCCCGACCGGCGGCACCCGGTGGTCACGCACGAGCGCGGCCCGGTGCACGACGAGGCCCTCCCCGGATGTCCGGGGAGGGCCTCGGTCGTCCTCGACCGGCCCGGGGCAGCGCTGGACGGATGGGCACACGTGCGGGAGCGACACCCTACGACCAGACCTATCAAAAGTGACATGTCAGTATTGACAGGTCATGCGCGACAGGTGATGCTCGTCCGCATGGTGACCACCGACCGTCCGGCCGACCTTCGGGCCACCTCGCCCCGGCCCTCGACGACATGACCGCCCACGATCAGTCGGTCACCGGAGCGGTGCCGCCCGACACGGGTGGACCGACGTGGTGAACGTCGCGGACGACCCGCCCACCACCGACCGCTCAGGCGCGCCCGGGTCGCTGGTCATGCTGCGCGGGTTGCTGCTCGACGTCGGGCTCCCGGTGGCCGGCTACTACGTGCTGCACCTGCTCGGTGCCGACGACTGGACGGCGCTGCTCGTCGCGTCCGGGCTCGCGGCCACGAGGGTGGCCTGGTCCGCGATGCGCAGTCGCACCCTCAACGTGTTCGCCCTGATCATGCTGCTGGTGTGCGGCATCGGCTTCGTGCTGGCGCTGTCCACCGGGGACCCGCGCACGCTGCTGCTGCGCACGTCGTTCATCACCGCCGCGGTGGGCCTGGTGTTCCTGGTGACCGCGGCCCGCGGGCGCCGCCCACTCACCCTGGCCGCGATGCAGAGCTTCGCCCCCGCACACGCCGCGCAGGCCGCCCACGAGTACGCGACCAGCCCGGCGGCCCGCCGCGGCCACCGGGTCCTGTCCACGGTCTGGGGCGTCGGCCTGCTGATCGAGGCGCTCGCCCGGATACCGCTGGTCTATCTGCTCCCGATCCCGGTCGCCGTCGGGCTCACCGAGGCGCTCACGGTGACCGTGGTGGTGGGGATAGCGGCATGGAACGCCTGGTACGGCCGCCGCCTGCGCAGCGACGGGTGAGCGCGGCCCGGGGGCGGCCCCCGAGGCCGGGGCTCACGCCCGGCCGGCGGCGCGGCGGGCGTGCGACAGCAGCATCTGCCGTCCGACGAGCATCAGCACGGCCGACACCAGCATCACGCCGGCGTTGACCGACCAGGCGACCGGGAAGCCCTCGTGGGTGGCGAGCCAGCCGAACAGGATCGGCCCGGCGAAGCCGCCGGCGTACACCCCGAGCTGCACGATCGACGTCGCGGCAGCGGGCGCGGAGGGGTTCAGCCGGACCACCGCGAACTGCAGCAGCCCCGGCCAGGCCCAGCCGAGCCCGAAGGCCAGCACGACCCCGACGACCAGCGCCGGGGTGCCGGGCACGGCCAGCAGCACGAACCCGATCGCGCCCGCGGCGAGGCTGCCCGCGACGACGGCGACGTGCCCGCCGGTGCGCCGGTCGGCCAGCCAGCCGTGCAGCATCCGGATGGTGAGCCCGACGATGCTGCCCATCGTCAGCATTAGGCCGGCCAGGCCGGGATCGATGCCCCGGTCCACGGCGGAGGCGACCAGGAAGATGCCCAGCGCGGTCGCGGTCCCGGCGGCCAGGCCGGCCGCCACGCCGATCACGGCGAGCGCCCCGGTCGCCCGGTCGCCCTTCACCGGGCGGGCGGCGGGGGTGGCGTCGACGCGGGGGCAGGCGGCGAGCGCGGCCAGCGCGAGCACCGCGCCGATCGCGTACGCCCAGCGCCAGCCGATGGTGAGCGCGACGACGGGCACGGCGAGGCCGGCGAGCAGCGTCGCGGCCGGGATCGCCGCCTGCTTGACGCCGAACGACAGGCCCATCCGGTGCGCGGGCACCGTCCGGGCCAGCGTCAGGTTCGACGACAGCTGGCCCATCACGTTGCACCACGCGCCGCACAGCAGCAGCGCGACCAGCGACCAGTACGAGCGGGCGCCGACCGCCATCGCGGCCATCAGCACCGCGGCGCCGGCCACCGCGATCCGGCTGGTCACCCGGGAGCCGACCCGCTCGACGACCATCCCGACCGGCAGCGAGAACAGCGCGCTCACGCCGAAGTAGAGCGCGACCACCAGGCCGAGGCCGGCCGGGTCGAACCCGAGATCGGCGGAGAGCTGGACGGCCAGCGCGCCGGTGAGGAACACCGGCAGCACCGACACGGTCGTCACGGTGACGGCGCCGGCGGCCACCCGGAACGCGGACGGCCCGGCGGGGGCGGCCACCGGCAGCCTGCTCGCGACACTCACTTGAGCAATGCTAACCGATTGACCGTTCCGCCTCGAACGAACGTGACCTAACCCTGGATGCGGGAGGCCCCGCCGCGCGCGGCCCACTCCTTCTCGCGCAGCTCGAACTTCTGCACCTTGCCGGTCGAGGTCTTGGGCAGCTCGTCGACGATGTCGACGTGCTTGGGGGCCTTGTACCGGGCGATCCGCGACTTCACGTGCTCGATCAGCTCGGCGGGCTCGGCGGTCCGGCCCGGCTTGAGCACCGCGAACGCCTTGCAGACCTCGCCCCACTTCTCGTCCGGGACGCCGACCACCGCCGCCTCCAGCACCGCGTCGTGCGAGACGATCGCCTGCTCCACCTCGACGGTGGAGATGTTCTCGCCGCCGGAGATCACCACGTCCTTGGCGCGGTCGCGCAGCTCCACGTAGCCGTCCGGGTGCACCACGCCCAGGTCCCCGGAGTGGAACCAGCCGCCCGCGAACGCTTCGGCCGTCTTCTCCGGATCCAGGTAGTAGCCCTTCATGACGTTGTTGCCGCGCATCACGATCTCGCCCATCGTGGCGCCGTCGCGCGGGACGTCGTTCATCTGCTCGTCGACCACCCGGACCCGGTCCGCGCAGACCATCCCGACCCCCTGCCGGGCCTGCAGCCGGGCGCGCTCCTCGCCGTCGAGCGCGTCCCACTCCCGCTGGTACTGGTTCACCGTGTAGGGCCCGTAGGTCTCGGTGAGGCCGTAGACGTGCACGATCCGGAAGCCCATCCGCTCCATCTGCAGGATCGTCGTCGGCGACGGCGGCGCACCCGCCGTCGTCACCACCAGCTGGTAGTCGAGGGTGACCGCCTCCGGCGAGTTCATGATCGTCGTGACGACCGTGGGCGCCCCGTTGAGGTGGGTCACGCCGTGCTCGGTGATCAGCCGCCAGATCGTGTCGCCGCGGACCTCGCGCAGGCAGACGTGGGTGCCGCCGATCGCCGTCACCGCCCACGGCGTGCACCAGCCGTTGCAGTGGAACATCGGCAGCGTCCACAGGTACACGGTGTCCGCGGAGTGCGACGAGTGCACGATCTCGCCGAACGAGTTCAGGTACGCGCCGCGGTGGTGGTACTCGACGCCCTTGGGGTTGCCGGTCGTCCCCGACGTGTAGTTGATCGTGATGGTCGACCGCTCGTCGTCGACCGCCCACGGCAGCGGATCGTCCGAGCCGCGGGCGAGCAGGTCGGCGTAGGACAGGCCGGACCCGACGCCGTCGCCCGGCGCCGCCGGATCGGTCACCGTGACGATCTCGCGGACCGTCCGCAGCTCGCCGGCGACCGGGCGCACCGTCTCGTACAGCACGTTGTCGACGACCAGCACCGTCGCGCCCGAGTGGTCGAGGATGTAGCGGACCTCCTCGGTGGAGAGCCGCGTGTTGATCGCGACCAGGATCGCGCCGGCCAGCGGCACCGCGAAGTGCGCGACCAGCATCTCCGGCACGTTCGGCAGCAGGTACGCCACCCGGTCGCCCGGCCCGACGCCGGACGCGCGCAGCCCCTGCGCCACCCGCGTCGCCTCCGCCGCGAACTCGGCGTAGCTGTGCCTGCGGTCGCCGTAGACGATCGCCGTCCGGTCGGCGAACACGTCCGCCGACCGGGCGAGGAAGGCGAGCGGGGTCAGCGGCGTCGTCCAGACGTCGGCGGTGGCGTTCTCCGGGTGCGTCACGGGCGGCTCCTTCGCAGGCGGTGCTCTGCTGCGATCCTCGCCGCCGAGCCCGGGCGCGGCAACTGCCGGACGGCCGGGGTGCGGCCGTCAGCCCTCGACGGTGATGGCCGCCTTCGGGCAGCTCCGCGCCGCCTCCTCGACCTGCGGCCGCAGGGCCTCGGCCGGGTTCTCGTCGAGGATGTAGAGGTAGTCGTCGTCCCGCACCTCGAACACCTCCGGGGCGACACCCATGCACACCGCGTTGCTCTCGCAGCGGTCGAAATCCACGATGACCTTCATGCCGTCCATGGTGCCCCCGGACGGCGTCGCGTGCACGACTGAGGATGCCCTGACCTGCGGTTATGCTGTCCTGACCTGAGTCGGCGGGACCGTGCCGCAGCGGTCGCTCAGTGCCCGGCGGCGGTGTGCGCCGGCACCGGCGCGGGGGCCGGCGCGGGGTTCGCCCGCGCCTCGCGCGCCGGTTCCGACGTCCGGGTGGCGGGCGGGAGGCCGAGCATCGCCGGCGCGCTCGCGGCGGTCGCCGCGGTCGTCGCGGGCAGGGTGCCGACCGGCTCCGGGGTGCCGGCGGGCGGCCGGTCCGCGGGGGACTCCAGCAGCGCGGCGACCCCGAGGACGAGGCCGACGGTGAGCGGGCCGGCCAGCGCGGCGAGCCGCATGCGGGTGCCGTCCATGACGAACCTCCACGTCGATCGACGACCGCGTGGGGGGCGGGGGAGCGGGTGCGGCCGTCGTCAGGTGATCGGCCTACGTGGCCGGGCCGTTACCGGCCCGGTCCGGTGAGGTCAAGGACGGCCCGCGTGGACCACCTGAACGGGGTCACTCCCGCCGGAGGATCGGGCGGAGCGTGTCCAGCACCGACGCGTCGTCGATGGTGGACGGGACCGCCTCGTCGGCGCCGTCGGCGATGCCGCGCATCGTCTTGCGGAGGATCTTCCCGGACCGGGTCTTGGGCAGGGCCGGGACGATCGCCACGTCCTTCAGCGAGGCCACCGCGCCGATCTGGTCGCGGACCAGCTGCACCAGCTCGGCGCGCAGCCGCTCCTCGTAGCCCTCGGCCGCGGCGTCGACACCGGACTTGAGCACCACGAACCCGCGCGGGATCTGGCCCTTCATGGTGTCCGCGACGCCGATCACCGCGCACTCGGCGACGTCGGCGTGCGAGGCGAGGACCTCCTCCATCCCGCCGGTGGACAGCCGGTGCCCGGCGACGTTGATCACGTCGTCGGTACGGCCCATCACGAAGATGTAGCCGTCGGCGTCGATGTGCCCGCCGTCGCCGGTGAGGTAGTAGCCGTCGAACGCCTTCATGTAGGAGTTCACGTAGCGCTCGTCGTCGTTCCACAGGGTCGGGAACGCGCCCGGCGGCAGCGGCAGCCGGGCCACGATCGCGCCGTCGGCGCCGGGCTCGGCCGGCGCGCCCTTCTCGTCGAGCACCCGGATGTCCCAGCCCGGCATCGGCCGGGTCGGCGAGCCGGGCTTGATCTCCAGCAGCTCGACGCCCGCCGGGTTCGCCGCGATCGGCCAGCCGGTCTCGGTCTGCCACCAGTGGTCGATCACCGGGATGCCGAGCAGCTCCGAGGCCCAGCGGTAGGTCTCCGGGTCGAGCCGCTCACCGGCCAGGAACAGGTACTTCAACGACGAGATGTCGTGCCGGGTGGTGAACGCGCCCTGCGGGTCCTCCTTCTTGATCGCCCGGAACGCGGTCGGCGCGGTGAACAGCGACGTCACCCGGTTCTCGGCGACCACCCGCCAGAACTGCCCGGCGTCCGGCGTGCCGACCGGCTTGCCCTCGTAGAGCACGGTCGTCGCGCCCGCCAGCAGCGGCCCGTAGACGATGTAGGAGTGGCCGACGACCCAGCCCACGTCGGACGCGGTGAAGATCGTCTCCCCGGCGCCGACGTCGTAGATGTTGGGCATCGACCAGGCCAGCGCGGTGGCGTAGCCGCCGGAGTCGCGCACCACGCCCTTGGGCTTGCCGGTGGTGCCGGAGGTGTAGAGCACGTAGAGCGGGTCGGTGCTGCGCACCGGCACCGGATCGGCCGGCGTGGCCTTCGCGGCGGCCTCGGCCCAGTCGACGTCGATCGGCCCCAGCGCCGCGGTGGCCTGCTCGCGCTGCAGGATCACGGTCGCGTCCGGCTTGCGGTCGGACAGCTCGATCGCCTTGTCCAGCAGCGGCTTGTACTCGATGACCCGCTTGCCCTCGATCCCGCAGGACGCCGACACGACGACCTTCGGGCCGGCGTCGTCGATCCGGACCGCGAGCTCCTTGGCGGCGAACCCGCCGAACACGACCGAGTGCACCGCGCCGAGCCGGGCACAGGCCAGCATCGCGATCGCCGCCTCCGGGACCATCGGCATGTAGATGACCACCCGGTCGCCGCGGGTGACGCCCAGGTCGCGCAGCACGCCCGCGAACGTCGCGACCTCGTCGCGCAGCTCCGCGTAGCTGTAGCTGCGCCGGCTGCCGGTGACCGGCGAGTCGTACACCAGCGCGGTGCGGTCGCCGTGCCCGGCGTCGACGTGCCGGTCCAGCGCGTTGTGCGCGACGTTCAGCTCGCCGTCGGGGAACCAGCGGTAGAAGGGCGGGTTCGAGTCGTCGAGCGCGGTGCCGGGGGCGACGTGCCAGTCCAGCGCCTCCGCGGCACGGAGCCAGAAGCCCGCCGGGTCCTCGACGCTGGAACGGAAGATCTCCTCGTAGCCGGCCACGCGACCCGCCCTCCCTCTGCTGCCCCGGCGACCCGCACCGGCCACCGTCCGTGGGGCACGACACTAGAAGCTGCCCCTGACAATCCGCAGCCTCGCGCATCCGGGTGCCGTGCACGCCCACCCGAACGGAGAGTCCGCTCGGCGGCCCCGTTCGGCCGGTCGTCGCAGAGTGACCGGCAATCTACGTAACGTGATCGGGTGACGGGTCGACACAGCGCGTGCGGGACCCGGCCGGCTGCACCGGCGGGATCGGAACGGACGGAGGCGGACGCGCGTGCGGCGTGACGGTCGGTGGCACCTCCCGGCGGCGTTCGCGGTGCTGGCACTGCTCGTCGCGGGCCTCACGTTCGCCGGCTGCGGCCGGGTGCTGCCCGCCGCGGCGGGCGCGGCGGGCTGCGGCCCCGGCTGGGTGGCCGGCTGGCACGCGGCGCAGCAGGCGGTGCCGGGCGACCAGCTCGCCGGGCGGACGCTGCGGATGGTCGTGCGGCCGCAGACGTCCGGGGACGGGCTGCGGCTGCGGCTGTCCAACCGGCACGGCGACGGCCCGCTGCACGTCGGCGCGGTCACCGTCGGCCGGGCGGGCGACGGCGCCGGCACGACGGGCCCGCGTCCGGTGTCGACCGCCGGGCGCCCCGACGTCCGGCTGGAGCCCGGCGCGGACGTGCTGACCGATCCGCTGCCGGTCCCGGTCGAGCGGGACGTGCCGCTGACGGTGAGCCTCTACCTGGCCGAGGTCCCGGCGACGATCAGCTCGCACCCGGTCGCGATGCGCACCGCGTGGCTGTCCGGGCCGGGGGACCGGTCGGGGCAGCCGCAGCCGGACGGCTTCGGCACCACGCTGCAGTCGTGGCCGGTGCTGGCCGGGATCGACGTCCTGGTGCCGCGCCCGGCCGACGGGGTGCTGGTGATCGGCGACTCGCTGGTGGACGGGGTGGGCAGCACGCCCGACGCCGACGACCGCTTCCCCGACCGGCTGGCCGCCCGGCTGGCGTCCGAGCGGACGGCGACGCCGGTGCTCAACGCGGGCCTGTCCCGCAACCGGCTGCTGCAGGACGATCCGCCGGCCGGCGGGGACGCGCCGGGCACCCGGTTCGACGTCGACGTGGCGCCGCTGGCCGGGATCCGGGACGTGATCCTGCTCATCGGGACCAACGACCTCGCCGCCGGAGCCGGTGCCGACGAGCTCGCGGCGGGCCTGCGGGCGTTCGCCGACCGGGGCCGGGAGGCCGGCCTGCGGGTGTTCCTCACCACGATCCCGCCGTCGACGAGCGGCGGCCGGGACGCCGCCCCGGTCGTCGCGGCCCGGGACCGGATCAACGAACGCATCCGCACCGAGGGCCCGCACTGGGCCGACGGGGTGATCGATGCGGCCGCGACGCTCGCCGATCCGGGTGATCCGACGCGGCTGCGTCCGGAGTACGACTCCGGCGACGGCCTGCACCCGTCGCCGGCCGGATACCGGGCGCTGGCGGCAGCGGTGCCGGTCGGGGCCCTGTCCGGGGCGCCGGCCGGGGACCGGTGCCCGGCCTCGGCGTCCGGCTGAACGCCGGGCCCGGATCAGCGCGGGCGGTGACCGTCCCGTCACCCGGGAAGGGGCGTGCAGGGCACCCGCACGATCGGTAACGTCTTGGTCACGGCCACAGCACGTGGCGGTACCGGCGAGACCCGGCACCGCGGCGCGACCCACGGACGGAACCCGGGGGTGTGCCAGGGACACGGGACGCCCTGACTGCCTACGGGGAGGCGTCATGAGCATCGGTGCGAAACGCAGTACCGACGACGAGACCGGATCCATCCCGGCGCCGCGGAACGCGGCCGACGCGTTCAAGGTGTCCGACGACCAGGTCCAGAAGGCCCGGCTCGTCGTGGCGAAGAACTCCGCCGACTCGGGTGACCTGCGCGAGCTGCTCGACATGCTCGGCCTGATCTCCTCCAACCCCGACCAGCCGCCCCCCGTAGCGCGGTGACGGCGGCGCCGCACACCCGTTCGCGGCGCCGCACACCCGTTGCAGCGGGTGTGCCGCGGGGCGGAGGGGTGTGCGGGCTCCTGACCGGCCAGGACGCCGCGATCAGGGGGGTGGTTGCAGGCGCGGTCGGGGCGGTGTCGTATGGTTTCACCGCTCCCAACGGACAGCCGTTGAGGGAAGGTTGAGCCTCCACGGTCATCCAAGCCCCCATCGTCTAGCGGCCTAGGACTCCGCCCTTTCAAGGCGGCAGCGCGGGTTCGAATCCCGTTGGGGGTACGGTTACATCAGCAAGGCCCAGTGGCGCAGTTGGTTAGCGCGTCGCCCTGTCACGGCGAAGGTCGCGGGTTCGAGTCCCGTCTGGGTCGCTCCACTCTCTGGATCCCCGGTTCATCCGGGGGCCGGGGCCAGGTAGCTCAGTTGGTACGAGCGTCCGCCTGAAAAGCGGAAGGTCGGCGGTTCGACCCCGCCCCTGGCCACACTCTCTCACCAGCGGGTTCTCCGATCGGCATCGTCCCGATCTCCCTGGTTGACGGTGACCGTGAGGCAGTGGACGGTCACGGCAGCAGCGTGAACGCCTCGATGTGGGCCGGGCGTGCGGCGGCGAAGTGGCGCCGGTCTGTGGTCAGGATCGTGGTGATCGAGAGCCTCTCGGCGATGGCGATCACGCTGGCGTCGGAACCTCCGAGCGGAAAGTCCGCGTAGCGCTCCACCAGATCGGCCATCCGAGCGAAGTCGGAGACGGCGAGATCGGCGACGACGAGGCTGCCGTCGCTGAAGGAACGTAGGAACGCTGCTTCCGCCTCCGCGCCGAACCTGTGGCGGGCGATCATGTAGCAGACCTCGGCCACGATGGTGCTCGGGACGAGCAGCGGACCCGGCAGCGTGGGCAGTAGTTCCGAGCAGCGGTGATCAGCGGGCCTGCGTCGACGACGATCTCGCTCAGGACTCGCGCCCCATGCCGTCGCGGATCTCGTCCTTCGCCCGCTCGCTGAGATCGCCGTGACCAGTTGCGACGCTGCCCAGCCACCCAAGGTGGCGGCGGGGGGTGGACGGTGCGGCTCCGCCTTCGATCACCTCGAAGCGGACTCGGTCTCCCGTGTGCAGAGGGAGGCCCAAGCGCTCGGCAACCTCCGCCAGCTCCGGTGCGACCACGAACTCGTGCTGCTCGCCTGCGGCAGGCATGCTCATCGCGGACACCTCCTTGATTCTCCCAGTGTCGCATCTGCGGCCCAGAGCGTCCCGAACATCAATCCTGACGGCAATCCTGACGGCAACGCACCCGGCGCAGCCGGTCGCAGCGGGTCCGGTCCTGGCCGACACGGTGGCCGAGTGAGTGGAGCGCAGGGCTCGTGGTGCCTGAAAGGTGGAAGGTCGGCGGTTCGACCCCGCCTCTGGCCACACTCTCTCACCAGCGGGTTCTCCGCAGATGTCCTCCAGTTCGTGCCGCGTGACGTCGCCGCGGGCGTCGGTTGTCCCGCATCCGAGCCGGGTCCCGAGCGATGGTGATGTACCCCTTACCGGGATACCGGCCCCGCTCTGGGTGGTGGCTGCAGCCCGCGGAGCCCCTCGCGTGCGCGTCCCGCATCACCCACGGGCGTGTTGCGCAGAATGAAACAGTGATGCACTGGTAGACACAGCGGTAGTGTCGTTGCGCGGTGTGGCGAGTCGAGAGCGGGAGAGGCGGGTGCGAATGGGCCCGGATTCAGCGGCGGGACCGGGAGATCTTGTGGCGCAGGAGCGGCCCGATCCACCGGCGAACGTCCTGCAGCGCGGGCTGCTCGTGCTGGAGGCGGTGGCCCGCTCGGTCAACCGCAAGGGCGTCGGTGTCACGGCGATCTCGGCCGAGACCGGTCTCGACAAGTCGACGGCCTCGCGGCTGCTGGCCCAGCTGCGCGACGCGGGGTACGTGCGCCAGGACGGATACCGCCGCTACCGGCTGACCGCCAAGCTCAGCGAGCTCGGTGCCGGCTTCTCCGAGGTCGAGGACCTGCGCATCGTCGCCCGCCCGCATCTCGAGGCGATGCACGAGCGGTTCGACGAGGAGATCCACCTCGCCGTGCTCGACGGCGGCCTGATGACCTTCATCGACTACATCGGGTCGTCCCAGCTGGTGCGCTCGCACCTGACCGGCCGGCAGCGCCCGGTGCACGAGACGGCGGCCGGCCTGGCGATCCTCGCGCACCTGCCGCACGAGACGAGGGTGGCGGTGCTTCGCCAGTCGGCCGAGGGCGTCGGGCAGGTCCTGTCCGACGAGGAGGTGCAGGCCACGATCGCCGTGCTCGACGACGCGCGCGAACGCGGCTGGGCCGGTTACGACCGGTCGGACGACGTCATCCGCTTCGCCAGCCCGGTGTTCACCGCCGACGGCGAGCCGGTCGCCGCCGTGTGCATCTCGGGGCCGAGTTTCCGGCTGCAGCCCCGGGCCGACGTCGTCGCCGCCGCGGTGATCGAGGCGGCCGCCGCCACCTCGCGGGACCTCGGCGCGGAAAGACTCACTCAGTAAAGGCTCACTGAGTAAGACGCTGTTGCGTTCAATGAGATGAGTTTGTAGTGTCCTGATCGGCCGCCGACGACGGTGGTGATCCGGTCGGGTGCTGCACCCGCGCCTAGTGAGGAGCGCCGATGTCGCTCGGCAGCGCACGCGAAGTGGGTGTCGCACCACCGCTCCCGGTGGCGGTCGCGCCGACCGCCCCGGAGGTGCTGGTCCGTGCCATCGAGGACGGCGGGGGCCGCTACGAGCCGGACCCGGCCCGGGCCCGGGCGCTGCAGTGGCTCGGCAAGGACGCCCCCGCGCTGCGCCGGCTCCTCGCCGGATCGCCGGGGATCGAGTGGGTGCAGCTCGGCGGAGCCGGCGTGGACACCTGGGCCGCGGAGGGCGTGTTCGCCGACGACCGCACCTGGACCTGCGCCAAGGGCGCCTACTCGGAGCCCGTCGCCGAGCACGCACTCGCCCTCACGCTCGCCCTCCTGCGTTCGCTCCCCACCAGGGTGCGCGCCACCTCCTGGGGCGAGCAGCTCGCCCGCACCCTCTACGACTCGCACGTGGTCATCGTCGGTGGGTCCGGCGGGATCGGACGTGAGCTGATCCGGTTGCTGGTCGCCTTCCGGGCGCGCGTCACGGTCGTGCGGCGAACCCCGGCCGGCGAGGGCGAGCACCGGTTCGAGGACCTGCCCGCCGTCCTCCCCGGCGCCGATGTCGTCGTCGTCGCCTGTGCGCTGACGCCGCAGACCCGCAACCTCATCGACGAGGCGGCGCTGCGGGCGATGCCGCCGCACGCGGTACTCGTGAACGTCGCCCGCGGGCCGGTCGTCGACACCGATGCCCTGGTTCGGGCACTGGATTCCGGAACGATTGCCGGCGCCGGTCTCGACGTCACCGAACCCGAGCCGCTCCCGCCCGGTCATCCGCTGTGGGGCCGGTCCGACTGCCTCATCACCCCGCACAGCGCCGACACCCCGGAGATGATCCGCCCGCTGCTGGCCGGTCGTCTGCGGGAGAACGTCGCCCGCAAGGTCCGTGGTGACCCGCTGGTCGGCGTCGTCGACGCCGATTCCGGTTACTGAGCAACGCATCCCCAGCCCACATCCCGGCCGCAACGAAGCGGAGGTCACCGTGAACAGTCCCGAACGTCCTGCACGTCGTCGCACCGGAGTGCGTCGGACCGCAGTCACCCTGGCAGCAACCCTCGTTCTCGCCGCATGCGGCGGTGGCGGTGGCGGTGCGGCCACCGACACCCTGTCGATCGGCTACTCCTTCGCCACCGAGACCTTCGACCCGGTCTACGCCATCGCCGGCGCCCAGGGCAGCGCGCACATCGACGCGCTCTACGGCTCGCTGCTGGAGCGTGACGCCGACCAGGAGCTCACCGGCGGCCTGGCGGAGGCCTGGGAGTGGACCGATCCGACCACCCTCGTCCTGCAGATCCGCGAGGGCGTGACGTTCACCGACGGCGAGGTCTTCGACGCCGAGGCCGTGAAGACCTACTTCGACTACTTCCGCGAGGCACCCAACGCCCCCTACGGCCGGCTGGACGCCGTCGAGGAGGTCGTCGTCGAGGCCCCGCACACCGTCCGGCTCGATCTGAGCAGGCCCGACCCGACCCTGCTGCACTCCCTCGTCGGACACGCCGGCTCGGTGCCCAGCCCGCGGGCGATCGAGGCGGGCGACCTGGAGATCAACCCGGTCGGGGCCGGTCCCTACACGCTCGACGAGAGCCGGACCACGCTGGACAGCGTCTACACCTACCGGAAGAACCCGGACTACTGGAACGCGGAGGCGTTCGAGTTCGACACCCTCGAGCTGCGCATCTACACCGACGCCAACGCCATGTACAACGCGCTGGTCTCCGGCCAGGCCGACGTCGGCTACGGCGACGTGTCCAACGTGGCCGCCGCCGAGGGCACCGACCTGGCGATCCACTCGCAGCCGCACAACGCGAACGGCATCCAGATCTTCGATCTCGCCGGCGAGGAGTTCCCGCAGCTGGCCGACGTGCGGGTCCGTCAGGCGATGCAGATGGCCGTCGACCGGCAGGCGATCATCGACACCACCTTCCAGGGCCGCGGCACCCCCAGCGTGCTGACCTTCACCCCCGGCTCCGGCCCGGGTTACGACGAGTCCCTGCTGGACCGCTGGCCCTACGACCCGGACGAGGCGCGCCGCCTGCTCGCCGAGGCCGGCCAGGCCGACGGTTTCGCGTTCGAGGTGGTCACCCTGCCCAAGGACCAGCCGATGGCGGAGGCCGTGGCGGGCTACCTGTCCGCGGTCGGGATCACCATGAACCTCGTCGTGCGCCCGCCCGGCGAGACCGCGAACACCGACATCGGCGCCTACGCCGCGGCCGCCGCGGCGCGCGGACTCTCCGACGGCTACGCGACGCCCGCCCTGCTGTACCTGGGCCCGGTCAAGGCCTCCAACCAGCGCGGCTACGAGGTGCCCGAGATCCGCGAGCTGTACGACGCGATGCTCCTCGCCGAGGGGGAGGAGCAGGACCAGCTGATGCGCGACATCGCCCGGGTCTCGGTCGAGGGCGCCTACAGCATCCAGGTCGGCTACGTGGACTCGATGACCTACTACGACCCGGCGGTGCTCGACGGTGTGCACGTCCTCCCGAGCCACGGCGGGCCGTACCTCCTGGGCGGTCTGCGACGCGCGGACGCCCCGTGATCCGGTACGCCGCGCGGCGGGTCCTCTACTCCGTCCCGATGCTGTTCGGCATCGCGTCGCTGGTGTTCGTCCTGCTCAACGCGCTCCCGAACGACATCGCGGAGCGGCGGGCCGGCGACGAGGCGTCGCCGGAGGCGATCGCCGCGATCCGGGCGGATCTCGGCCTGGACCGGCCGCTGCTCGAGCGGTACGCGGAATGGGTCGGCGCAGTGCTCACCGGTGACCTCGGGGTGTCCTGGCACAACGGTCAGTCGGTGCTCACCGGGATCGTCCAGACCGCGCCGATCACCCTGTCGATGGTGGTGCTGTCGCTGGTCGTCGCCCTCGCGATCGGCGTCCCCATCGGGGTGCTGGCGGCGACCCGCGGCGGCCTCGTGGACCGGGGTCTGGTGGGGGCGACCGTCGTGGCCATGGCGGTGCCGAACTTCTGGCTGGCGTTGCTGCTGGTCCTGCTCTTCGGCCTGTCGCTGGGCTGGTTCCCGGCCACCGGCTACGTCGACCTGGCCGCGTCACCGGGTCAGTGGCTGAGCCACCTCGTGCTGCCGGTGGCGGCGGTCGCCACCGTGTCGATCTCGGTCATCGCCCGGCAGACGAGATCGGCGATGCTGGAGAACCTGGACCGGGACTACGTCCGGACCCTGCGCGCGGCCGGGGTCGGCGAGCGGTCCGTGGTCTACCGGCACGCGCTGAAGAACGCGGCCACCCCGGTACTGACGACGTTCGGCATCCAGTTCGTGGCGCTGTCCGGCGGCTCGATCATCGTCGAGCAGGTCTTCGCGGTGCCGGGCCTGGGACAGCACACGCTGACCGCGCTGGCCCGCGGCGACGTGCCGGTGGTGCTCGGGATCCTCGTCCTGACCGCCGCGGCCGTCGTCGTGATCAACCTGGCGGTCGATCTGATGAACGCCGCGGTGAACCCGAGGGTGAGGCTATGAGCACCGACGTCACCGGCGCCGCGCCCGCCGGCGGGGAGCCCGGCGGCGGGCCACCCGCCCGCCGGACCACCCGCATCACCTGGCTGCTGCGCCGCCCCGGGATCCTCGCCTGCTTGGCCTGGATCGGGCTCGTCTTCGTGGCCAGCAGCGTCGCCCGGCTCTTCTCGCTCGGCGACCCGCTGGCCCAGGACCTCGCCAACTCGCTGGCCGGGCCGAGCGCCGAGCACCCGCTGGGCACCGACCAGCTCGGGCGCGACGTGCTGGACCGGCTGCTGTTCGGCGGCTGGGAGACCCTGCTCAGCGCCTGGCTGGCGGTCGTGATCGCGGTCGTGCTCGGCACCGCGCTCGGCCTGCTCGCCGGTTACGCGGGCGGGATCGTGGACACCGTCGTCAACTGGCTGCAGGACATCCTGATCACCCTGCCCACGATCCTGGTGCTGCTCGCCGTCGCCACCGTGCTGGGCAACGACATCTGGGCCGCGATGACGGTGCTCGGCATCCTGATGTCGGCGACCTTCATCCGGCTGGTCCGCTCCCTGACCCGGTCGGTGCGCGAGGAGCTCTACGTCGACGCGGCCCGGGTCTCCGGGCTGTCGAACGCGCGGATCCTGGGTCGCCACATCCTGCCCAACACGGTCGGCCCGGTGTTCATCCAGGGCTCGGCGGCCCTCGGGACCGCGGTCGTGGTCCAGGCCGGGCTGGGCTTCCTCGGCCTGGGTGCCCCGCCGCCGTACCCGAGCTGGGGCGGCATGATCTCCGAGGCGGCCGGCTCGATCAGCCTGCAACCGTGGCTGCTCCTCCCGTCCGGCCTGATGATCGTGCTGACGGTGCTCGCGCTGAACCTGCTCGGCGACTACCTGCGCGACGAGATGTACGCGGCCCGGCGCGGACGCGGTGACGCGGCGCAGCGTTCGCGCTCGCACCGGCGCGCGGCCCAGGCCCTGGCCCGCCGCGAGGTCGCGGAGCCGCCGCCCACGCGCACCGAGGACGACGACACCGTGCTGAGGGTGCGGGACCTGCGGGTGTCGTTCCCCCGCGACGACGGGTTCGTCGACGTCGTGACCGGCGTCGACCTGGACATCGCCGCCGGCGAGGCGGTCGGCCTCGTCGGCGAGTCGGGCTGCGGGAAGACCATGACCGGGCTGAGCCTGCTCGGCCTGGTGCCCGCGCCGGGGGTGGTCAGCGGCCACGTCGAGATCGACGGGCGCCGGGTCGCCACCCACGACGGCTCCTTCGCCGCCCGCCGCGGACGGGACGTCGCGCTGATCTCCCAGGAACCGATGGTGGCCCTCGATCCCGTCTTCACCGTCGGCAGCCTGCTGGACGAGGTCCTGCGCGGCCACGGGTTCGACCGTGCCGGTGCCCGGGCCCGGTCCGCGGAGCTGCTGGAGCTGGTCGGCATCCCGCGGGTCGAGGCCGTCCTGCGGTCCTACCCGCACCAGCTGTCCGGCGGGATGGCCCAGCGGGTGTCCATCGCCGTGGCACTGGCCGGGGAACCGCGCCTGCTCATCGCCGACGAGCCGACCACCGCGCTCGACGTGACCGTCCAGGCGGAGATCCTCGAGCTGCTGCGCCGGCTGCAGACCGAGCTCGGCATGGCACTGCTGTTCATCACCCACGATCTCGGCGTCGTCGCCGACATCTGTACCCGCACCGTCGTCATGTACGCCGGTGAGGTCGTCGAGTCCGGGCCCGTCGAGGACCTGTTCGACGGGCCGCTGCATCCGTACACGGCCGCGCTGCTCGCCGCGACCCCGCAGGTGGACGGCGCGCACGATCCGGTCGGCATCCCCGGGGTCGTCCCGCCGCCCGGCCGCTGGCCCCGGCACTGCCGCTTCGCCGGTCGCTGCGCCTTCGCGACCGAGCGGTGCCGGTCCGGTCCGGCACCCCTGCGGTCCGCCGGCCCGCACCGCCTGCACCGCTGCGTTCGCTCGGAGGAACTGCACGCCGAGCGGCGCGGCGCGCCGATCCCGTCCGAGCCGGGCTCCGCCCCGGCGGAGGTGAGCTCGTCATGACATCCGATCCGCTGCTGGACATCCGTGATCTCAGCGTCGACTACCGGATCTCCCGGCGCGAGACGCTGCGCGCCGTGCGGGACGTCCACCTGGACGTGCACGCGGGCGAGACCGTCGGGTTGGTCGGCGAGTCCGGCTCCGGCAAGTCGACGATCGGCCGGGCGGTGCTCGGCCTGACGCCCCCGAGCACCGGTTCGATCCGGTTCGACGGTCAGGAGATCGCCGGGCTCCGGGGGCGGCGCCGGGCCCGGCTGGCCCGGGACCTGCAGGTCGTGTTCCAGGACCCGTTGAGCTCGCTGAACCCGTCGCTGAAGGTCGGGGACCTGCTCCAGGAGCCGATCCGCGTGGTGCGGCGGGTCTCGCGCAGCGAGGCGGCGGGCATCGTCGGCGACCTGCTGGAACGGGTGTCGCTGCCGCAGGACGCGGCCGGCCGCTATCCCGGGTCCTTCTCCGGCGGGCAGCGCCAACGGATCGCGATCGCCCGGGCGCTGTCGATCGACGCCCGGCTGATCGTCTGCGACGAGTCGGTCAGCGCGCTGGACGTCTCCACCCAGGCGTCGATCCTGGCGTTGCTCCGGCGCCTGCAGCGCGAGCTCGGCGTGGCCTACCTGTTCGTGTCGCACGACATCGCGGTGGTGCGCAACATCTCGCAGCGGGTCGTCGTGCTCTACAAGGGCGCGGTCATGGAACGTGGCCGCACCGCCGAGATCGTCGACCGGCCGTACCACCCGTACACGCGGACGCTGCTCGACGCGGTGCCGATCCCCGATCCGCGGGGGCAGCGGGAGCGCCGGGCCCGGCGGCTGGCGGCGCGTGGGCAGCGGCCGGGCGGGCCATCACCGGACCTGGCCGGACAGGGGTGCCCGTTCGCGGGCCGCTGCGCCTTCGTCGACGAGGTCTGCCGGACGCGCACCCCGGCCCCGGTCGCCGTCACGTCCCGGGAGATCGCCTGCCATCTGTACGACCCGGCCTCGGGCCATCCCCGGGCCGCCGGGATCGCGGGGGCGACCGACCCCCTCGCCCGGCTCTCGGCACCGATCGCGGGATGACCCCGCCGGCAGGTCCAGGCACAAGGAGGAAGAGGACAACGATGCAGATCCAGCTCGACCCCGGTGGCGTGGTGGCACTGACGCCCGAGTGGACCGGCGACCGCGACGACAACGGGCGCCCGCTCGTCGGCGACGACGTGATCGACCGGCTCCGCGGCATCTCCACCGAGCAGGTGTGGAAACCGATGAAGCAGGCCGGCTACGAGCGGCAGTTCGTCGGGCACTGGTGCCAGACGAGGCCCGGACAGCAGCTGATCGGACGCGCGGTCACCGCCCAGTACGTGCCGCACCGGCCGGACTTCGACGCCGTCGTCCTGGAGCTGGCGCGGGCCCGCGGTTGGGCGGCCGACGGGATCGTCAAGCAGAACTGGTGGGCCGTGGAGGCCGTCGTCGCCGGTGACGTCATGGTCGTGGACATGTTCGGCAAGATCGAACACGGCACCTTCATCGGCGACAACCTGGCGACCGCGCTGGCCAGCCGGACCGCCGGCGGCGGCGCCGTCATCGACGGCGGCATCCGGGACGAGGCAGGCATCGCCGAGCTCGAGTCGACCAACGTGTTCCACCGGGGTGCGCACCCGAGCGGCATCGCCGACGTGACGATGGCCGGTCTGAACATCCCGGTGCGGGTCGGCGGGGTGACGGTGCTGCCGGGCGACGTCGTCATCGGCACGCCGACCGGCGTCATCTTCATCCCGCCGCACCTGGCCGAGCAGGTCGCCCGGCACAGCGAGGACACCCGGCTGCGCGACGCGTTCGGCAAGTCCCGCCTGGCCGAGCGGGTGTACACGAGCGCGCAGATCGACATCGGCACCTGGGACGACGAGATCCAGGCCGACTTCGACACCTGGCGGCTGACCCGCCGGTGAGCGGGCCGTCACGGCTCCCGACATCCCCCACACCGCGAACACACGAGAGGACCCCCATGACCGAGGTCGGCCTCGAAGACCGGATCAACACCCGGACCCGTTCCAGCGAGCTGCGGATCACCGACCTGCGCGTCGCCAAGCTGGACGGCGTGCCGATGAAGCACACGATCATCCGCCTGGACACGAACCAGGGGATCACCGGCTGGGGCGAGGTGCGGGACCAGGCGAGCGCGACCTACGCGCTCATGCTGAAGTCCCGGCTGGTCGGGGAGAACCCCTGCAACATCGAGAAGGTCTTCCGCAAGATCCGCCAGTTCGGCGGGCACGGCAGGCAGGGCGGCGGCGTCTCCGGCATCGAGATGGCGCTGATGGACCTGGCGGGCAAGGCCTACGACGTCCCCGCCTACATGCTGGCCGGCGGAAAGTACCGCGACGAGATCCTCGTCTACGCCGACACCCCGTCCCGCCGGAGCGCCGAGGAGATGGGGCAGGTCCTGCTCGAGCGCATGGACCGCGGGTTCAAGATGCTCAAGATGGACGTGGGCCTGTCGCTGCTCATGGACATCCCGGGGGCGGTCGTGGCCAGCGACGCGCAGCGTGCCCGCCGGCCGAAGGACCGGCCCTTCACCATGCACCCGTTCACCGGGGTGCACATCACGAAGTCGGGTGTCGACCATCTCGTCGACTACGTCGCGCAGGTGCGGGAGATGATCGGCTACGAGATGCCGGTCGCGGTCGACCACTTCGGCTACATGGACGTCGAGTCGGCGATCCGGCTCGGCCGCGGCCTGGAGCCGTTCGGGCTGGAGTGGCTCGAGGACCTGATCCCGTGGCAGTACACCGAGCAGTGGCGCCAGATCACGGACGCCATCGCCGTCCCGACCTGCACCGGCGAGGACATCTACCTCGCCGAGAACTTCAAGCCGCTGCTGGACCGCCAGGCGATCCGGGTCGCCCACCCGGACCCGGCGAGTGCCGGCGGCATCCTGGAGACCAAGCGGATCGCCGACCTCGCCCAGACCTACGGCGTGCCGACGGCGCTGCACCTGGCGGCCACCCCGATCGCGACGATGGCGTGTGTCGCGATCGGCGCGGCGTCGGAGACGTTCTACGCCCTGGAACACCACGCGGCGGACGTCCCCGAGTGGAACCACCTCGTGACCGGCCTGCCCGACCCGATCATCCAGAACGGGCACATCAAGGTCCCGGAGACCCCCGGGCTCGGGTTCGGCGACATCGACGAGGAGGCGTTCAAGGCGGCGCTGGATCCCCGGGATCCCGCATTCTTCGAGGAGACGACGATCTGGGACGACGAAGCGAGCTACGACCGCCAGTGGGGCTGACGCAGGCGCCCCGGCCAGCACAAGGAGCAGCAGTGCCCATCACCCTCCCCCTCCCGGCCACCGTCAACTGCTCGATCGTCCTCGCCGGCCTGCCGCTGCTGGACCGTCCGGCGGCGGCCGCCGCGGCCGGGTTCGACGCGGTCGAGTTCTGGTGGCCGTTCGACCGGCCGGTCCCCGCCGACCGCGAGATCGAGGAGTTCGTGACCGCCGTGTCCGACGCCGGCGTCACGCTGACCGGGCTCAACTTCGCCGCGGGTGACATGGCGGCGGGCGAGCGCGGCATCCTGTCCGACCCGCGGCGGACGGGCGAGTTCGCCGACAACGTCGCGGTCGCGGTCGGAATCGGCGAGCGGCTCGGCACGACCGGGTTCAACGCGCTGTACGGCAACCGGATCGACGGCGTCGCGGTGCAGGAGCAGGACGAGTTGGCGGCCGGGAACCTGGCGCTGGCCGGGCGGGCGGCCGGCCGGATCGGCGCGGTGGCGCTGGTGGAGCCGGTCAGCGGGATCGACGCCTACCCGCTGCGGACCGCCGCGGACGCCGTCGCCGTCCTGGACCGGGTGGGCTCGGACGACGTGCGGCTGCTGCTCGACGTGTTCCATCTGGCGGTGAACGGCGACGACCCGGCCGCCGCGATCTCCGCGTACGGCGACCGGATCGGTCACGTTCAGGTCGCCGACGCGCCCGGCCGCGGCGAGCCCGGCACCGGCGACCTGCCGGTCGCCGCGCTGCTGGAGCAGGTCGCGGCCACCGGGTACCGCGGCCGGATCGGTCTGGAGTACAAGTCGACCACCGACGACCCGTTCGGCTGGCTCGCCCGGCCCGCCGGCACGACCACCCCGACCGGAGGCACCGCATGACCACGATCGGCTTCATCGGACTCGGCATCATGGGCGGCCCGATGGCCCGCCACCTGGTGGCGGCCGGTCACGAGGTGACCGGCTTCAACCGCAGCCCGGAGAAGACCCGCCCGCTGGTCGACGCCGGTGGCCGCGCCGCGGGATCGGTCGCCGAGGCGGTCGACGGCGCCGACGTCGTCGCGCTGATGCTGCCCGACTCGCCCGACGTGGAGGCGGTGCTCGACGGCGAGGACGGCGTGTTCGCCACGGCGAAGCCGGGCACGCTGGTGATCGACTTCTCGACGATCCGGCCGGACGTCGCCCGCGACCTCGCGGAGCGGGCCGCGGCGCGCGGTCTGCGGATGATCGACGCCCCGGTCTCGGGCGGGCAGGCCGGCGCCGAGAACGCCACCCTGTCGATCATGGTCGGCGGGAAGGCCGACGACGTCGGGGCGGCCCGGCCGCTGCTCGACGCCGTCGGGCGCACCGTCGTGCACGTCGGGCCGATCGGTTCGGGGCAGACCGTGAAGGCCGCCAACCAGCTGATCGTCGCGGGCAACATCGCGCTGCTGGCCGAGGCCCTGGTGTTCCTGCAGGCGCACGGCGCGGACCTGCCCGCCGCGGTCGAGGTGCTCGGCGGCGGCCTCGCCGGCTCGGCGGTGCTGACCCAGAAGGCGCAGAAGATGCTCGACGCCGACTACACGCCGGGCTTCCGGATCGACCTGCACCACAAGGACATGGGCATCGTCGCCGACGCGGCCCGGGCGGCCGGTGTGGTGACCCCGGTCGGTGCGCTGGTGGCCCAGCTGGTCGCCGCGACCCGGGCGGCCGGGGACGGTGGATCGGACCACTCGGCCCTGCACCGCACCATCGCCGGATTGAGCGGGGAGGCGACCGGCCGGCCGTGACGGCCGGCCCGGTGCGGCCTGGTGCGGCCCGGTGCGGGCGCCGCCGGTGCGCGGCCGGAGGTGGCCGCGGTCCGGGGGGTGCGGGTCGGCGTCAGGCGGGCGGGTCGGCGTCAGGCGGGCCGAGGTCGCCCGCCAGTACGGCCCGCACGCACCGGTCGTAGAGGGCGAGCCAGTCGTCGGCCGGTGAACCGGTCACCCAGATCCGGCCGGCCGCGTCGCAGCAGCTGAACGACGCGGCGATCACCGCCCGCGCCACCAGCTCGGCGTCGTCGTGGCCGGCCCGCCCGATCCGGTCGGTGACCAGCGGGACGAGCGCGTCCTGCCAGCGCTGCCGTTTCACCAGGTAGCTGGCCAGCAGCGCCGGCGTGCCGAGGATGAGCCTGCTCAGCACGAACGCCTCGTCCGGCGTGTGGTTCGCCGTGGTGACGGCGATCCAGCCGGCGCGCAGCGCGTCCCACGGCCCGGTGCGCGGCAGCTCCTCGGCGACGACCCGGGCGAACATCTCCCCGAGCTCGTCCTGCGCGCCGCAGACCAGGTCCTCCTTCGCGCCGAAGTAGCGGAACAGGGACCGCTGCGAGATCCCGGCCTGCTCGGCGATCTGCGCCATCGTCGTCGCCTCGTAGCCCTGCTCGACGAACAGCGGGATCGCGGTGTCGAGGATGCTGCGCACCGCCAGCTCGCGGGACCGGTCCCGCAGCGTCGGTCGGGCGGGCGTCTGCATGGGGCCGAATCTACTTCCCGGTGCCGGGGCCGAGGCGATCTCCTCTCGCAGCACGAGAGTGTGGCAGTCACTGTCAGATAGGCATAGACTGCCGACATGGCTGTTGATGTCAGTACGCACACCGTCCTCGTCACCGGTGCCAGCTCCGGGATCGGCCGTGCCTTCGCGACGGCGCTGGCCGGGCGCGGGGCCGATCTGGTCCTCGTCGCCCGGCGGGCCGACCGGCTGGAGGCGCTCGCCGCCGAGCTGCGCGCCGGCACCGGTGTCGCGGTCACCGTCGTGCCGTTCGACCTGTCCGCGCCCGGGGTCGGCCCCGGATTGCGGGACGCCGTCGCGGCCCGCGGCGCCGGCGTCACGGCGGTGATCAACAACGCCGGCTTCGGGACGTTCGGCATGTTCGGCGGGGAGGACCAGGACCGGCTCGACCGGGAGATCGCGGTCGACGTCGCCGCACCCGTCGCGATCGCGCGGGCGTTCCTGCCGCAGGTGCAGGCCGCCCGCGGGTTCCTGATCAACGTCGCGAGCATGGCGGCGTACAACCCCACCCCGCGGATGGCCGTCTACGGCGCGGCGAAGGCGTTCGTGCTCAGCTTCACCGAGTCGCTGTGGGCGGAGCTGCGCGGCACCGGCGTGACGGTCTTCGCGCTCTCCCCGGGCGCCACCGCCACCGAGTTCAACGACGTCGTCGGCACCGAGGACGCCACCTCCGGGGCACGCAAGCGCACCGCCGAGGACGTCGTCGGGACCGCGCTGCGCCATCTCGCCCGGCGCGACCCCGGGCCCAGCGTGATCGACGGCCGGGTCAACCGGCTCAGCTCGCTCGCCGCCCGCTTCCTCCCCCGACGGGCGATGGTGTCGGTGGTGGCCCGGATCACCGACCCGGGGCGGCGGGGATCCGCACCGCAGCCGGTCCCGGCCGGATAGCCCGGCGCCGTCGTCGCCGTCGGTGTCGAAGACAGCCCGGTCGTGCGGCCGACCGCCGGCCGGGACCGGGTCACAGCACCAGTCCGGCCAGCGCCCAGCCGGCGGCCGCGGCGAGGATCCCGGACGCGACGCTGCCCGCCAGGTAGGCCACCGCGGTCGGCGTGGCCCGACGCTCGGCGAGCGCGACGAGCTCGTACCCGAAGGTGCTGTAGGTGGTCAGCGCCCCGCAGAAGCCGGTCCCGAGCAGCGGGCCGAGCCCCGGTGGGAGCGCACCCGCGGCACCGACCAGCGCGCCGAGCAGCAGCGAGCCGGCGACGTTCACCGCGAACGTCGCCCACGGGAACACCGGATCGAGCCGGGCCCGCACCACCGCGTCGGCCAGGTGGCGCAGCGGCGCACCGACCGCGGCACCCACGCCGACCAGCAGGACGGTCAGCGCGTCCATCGGGCACCGCCGATCCGGCGGGTCAGCGCCACGGCGAGCGCGCAGGCCGCCACCGCGACGACCGGTGACGCCAGCGCGTAGCCCAGCGCGAGCCCGTAGTGGCCGTGCCCGGCGAGCTGCACCGTCTCCACCGACCAGGCGGAGAACGTCGTGAAGCCGCCCAGGACGCCGACCCCGAGCAGCGGACGCAGCAGCGGGTTCGGCCGGTCCGCCCCGGCGAGCACGGTGTAGAGGACGCCGATCAGCAGGCAGCCGCTGACGTTGATCCAGAACGTGGTCCACGGCCAGCCGCCGGGTGCGGCCGGGAACGCGACGCCCAGCAGGTAGCGGATCTCGGCGCCGACCACGCCACCCACCGCGACCGCCATCGGGACCCGGGAACCGGTCGTCCGCACACGCCTCACCCACCCACGATCGTCGGGTAGGAGCCATCAGCGCGCGGGCGCGGTTGTCGGCGAGCCCCATCGCCGTCCGGTCCACGATAGCCCCGCCGGGCCTGCGGTCAGCCGGTGGCGAGCGCGGCCCGGGCCCGGGACAGCACGGTGTGCAGCACGTCGCCGGCCACGGTCAGGTCGGCGGGCGGCAGATCCCCCCACAGCTGCGCGGTGATCCGGCCGGTGGCCGCGACGATCCGCTCGCGCAGCGCGATCCCCTCCGCGGTCGCGGCGGGCCCGCCGTCTCCGCTGCTGCCGGTCCGGACCAGGCCGGCCGCGGCCAGCTCGTCGAGCCGGGCCTCGGCGGTCGCCCGGTCCACCTGCAGCGCGCCCGCGATGCGGCCGGTGGCATCGGGCCCGCCGGCGACGGTCAGCGTCAGCGCGATCCAGCGGTGCTCGTCGAGCCCGGTCCCGGCCAGCTCGCGGAGCAGCAGCGCGTTGAGTGCCTTCTCGGTGCGGCCGAGCAGCTGGGTGCCGAAGGCGGTCATCGGTGCCTCCTGAATCGTTGGTCCGACTAACGGTAATTCGTGAGTCGGACCAACGCAACGGTAGGCTCGTGGGATGGCGGACGACGGACGGCTGGACGGTCTCGCGAGCCGGTTGCTGGGGCTCACCGCCCGGCACGCGGAACGGGTGGTCGGCGCGGAGCTGGCCGGGGCCGGCGCGCACCGGTGGCACTACGCGGTGCTGGCGACGCTCGCCGACCACGGCCCGGCCAGTCAGGCCGGGCTCGGCGCGCGCACCGGCATCCACGCCAGCGACCTGGTCGGGCTGATCGGCGAGCTGGCCGGGCGCGGGGAGGTCACCCGCGCCCCCGATCCGGCCGACCGGCGGCGCAACGTCGTCGAGCTGACCGACGCCGGCCGGGAGCGGCTGCACCGGCTCGACGCCGTCCTGGCCGGCGCCCAGGACGAGCTGCTCGCCCCGCTCTCCCCGGGCCGGCGGGCCGAGCTGGTGCGGCTGCTGCGGACGCTGGTCGAGCACCACGGCCATCCCGAGCCGGCCGACCGGGACCGGATCAGCGGCCGTCCCTCCCGGACCGGCTGACCGGCACCGCCTGCCGCCGCAGCGCGAGCACCGCCCCGGCGACCACGCCGATGACCAGCACCCCGAACGCGGCGGCCGTCCACGCGTCGGGGGCGAGCAGCGGTTGCCCGCGCAGTGCCTGCCAGGTGAGCAGAGCAAGGAGCGCGGCGTAGCCCGCCGTCGCCGTCGCGACGAGATCGCGCCGGACCCGGGGATCGGCCAGCACGGCGACCCGGGCGGCGGCGAGCTCCAGGCCGATCAGCAGCAGCGGCAGGAGCTGCAGCGCGTGCATCCCGACGAAGTGCGGGATCCGCAGATCCCCGCCGACGGTGCTCCAGCCGACGACGGCCAGGCCGGGCCCGCCGTCGGGCGGGCCGACGGTGTGCGCGCCGACGATCCCCTGGAAGTCGCTGAGCTGGTCCGGCGTCGGGCCGGTCATCAGGAACCCGAGCGCCATCCCGACCAGCGCGATCACCGCCCCGGCCCGGATGGCCAGCGACCGCGCCGGATCGAGGCCGCGGAGCCCGAACAGTGCGGCGGTCAGCCAGAGCGTGACCAGCCAGGCCACCACGATCGAGCCGCCCATGACCGCCCACAGCGTGGAGTCCAGCGGCGTCGTCATGTTGAAGTGGCTGGTCGTCCCGCGCCCGGCCTGCACGACGAGCACGACCATCTCGATCGCCAGCGCCACCGCGGCGACGGTGCCCGCCGCGAACGCCAACGGCGCCCGTCCACGCCGCTCCCGCAGCTGCGCGTACAGCCACGCCCAGGTCACGCAGAAGATCGCGATGGACACGGCGAACTTGACCGGCTTGAGCCAGATCGGGGCGCCGAGCAGCACGCGGGGGTCGACCAGCATCCCGACCAGCCCGAGCGGGACCAGTGCGACGCAGGCCAGGCCGACGATCATCAGCGGGCGGTGCCAGGCGAGTGCGGTGCGCAGCGACATCGTGACCTCCGGAGCGACAGTACGGATACTGTAACTATCGGATAGTCACACTGTCCATCAGATGCCGGCGGCGGGGTAGCGGCTCGACGAGTGGCTCTCCTGCGCGATCCGGCGCAGCGCGGCGATCAGCGCGTCGCCCAGCACCGTCGCCACCAGTGCGGTCTCCGCGACGCCCTCCCGGTCGGCGACCCGCCCGACGGCATCCAGGTCCGCCTCGCCGATCCGGTCGGCCGCCTCCGCCCATCGCTGCAGGGTGTCCGCGTCCGGCGGGTGGCCGAGCTCGTGCATCCGGGCGAGCACGCTGCGGGCCCCGGCGAGCGCGGGCGCCCGGTCCGAGACCCGCCAGCCGAGGTGCGCGGTGAGGGCGCGCACGTCGGCCTCCGCGCGCTCGGCGAACGCGCCGCCGCCGTCGCCGGTCCCGGTGACCGCGTACACGGTGCGCCCGAGCATCCGGTGCAGCCCGGTGTCCGGGTCGTCGACGGCGGCCAGCACGTCCCGGACGACGGCGATGGGCAGCCCGCCGACCTCGACGAGTGCCCGGATCAGCCGGAGCCGCCGCAGGTGCGACTCGTCGTAGCGGGCCTGGTTGGGCGAGGTGGTCTCGCCGCGGTGCAGCAGGCCCTCGCGGAGGTAGTACTTGATGGTCGCGACCGGGACCTCGGACGACCGGGACAGCTCTGACACGCGCACCTGCGGAAGCTTAGCTATCCGATCCGCGGACGTGATCGGCGAGCCCGAACGTCACCGCCTCGGTCGCGCTCAGCCAGCGCGACCGGGCGTCGTCGGGCAGCGGCGCGCCGCAGTACCGCTCGGTGAGCGCGTCGATCTCCTCCCGCCGGTGGGCCAGATGATCCGCGCGGACCCGGACGTCGCCCGGATGCGCGCCCCGGACCTGCCCCGCCGCGTCCCAGGCCGAGGGCAGCAGCGCGGCGTGCGGCAGCGCGTACCGCTTGCCGGGAGTGCCGGCCGCGACCAGGAACGGCACCGGCCCGGCGATCGAGCCCACCGCGACGGTGACCACGTCGACGCCGAGGGTCCGGATCGTGTCGTGCACGGCCATCGCGGCCACCGGGGAGCCGCCGGGGGAGAGCAGGTGCAGGGTGACGTCGCGCCGCGGGTCCTCCGCGGCGAGCAGCAGCAGCCGGGCGCACGTCTCCGCGGCGACCTCGTCGTCGAGCTCGCGGGACAGCAGCACGATCCGGGCGCCGAGGAGCCGCTCGGCGGGATCGGACGGGGCGGACAGGAACGGCATCGGGACCTCCGGACTCGGGCCCGTCGCCGATCGGCGGGCCCGTCCGCGACGCTAGGCCCGCCCGGTGCGCCCCGGCCGCCGATTACGCCGTCGGCGGAACGGTTCCTCCCCCCGCGATCCCGGCCGTCTTCGGCTCCCACAGCTCCGGCCGGTCCGCCAGCGCGAGCGGCAGCCCGAAGTAGGCGAACAGTTCGGTGTTGAGGAAGATGCTCAGCCCGGTGACGGCGCCGCCCTCGATCCGCAGCGCGGTGATGCCCCACGCCTGGAACTCGCCGTTCGGCCCGGAGGGCTTCCACTGGGCGAACCCGACCGTGCCGTTGATCTCCACCGGGGCGACCCGCGATCCGCGGCAGGCCTGGCCGGGGCCGGTCGCCATCCAGGCGACCACGTCGTCCCGGCCGCGGAACCACAGCTCCAGCGGCGGCATGTTCTGCTCGACGTCGGCGTGCAGCAGCGCGGTCAGCGCCTCCATGTCGAACGCCTCGAACGCCGCCATGTAGCGCATCAGCAGCTCGGTCTGCGCCGGATCGACGACCGGGGTGGTGCCCGGTGCGGCCTCGGAGACGCCCTGGTCGGCCAGCGTCGCGCGGGCCCGCTGCAGGGCGCTGTTCACCGACGCGACCGAGGTGTCGAGCAGCTCGGCGACCTCGGCGGCGCGCCAGCAGAGCACCTCGCGCAGGATCAGGACGACCCGCTGGCGGGCGGGCAGGTGCTGCAGCGCCGCGACGAAGGCGAGCCGGATCGTCTCCTTCGCGATCGCCTTGTCGGCCGGGTCGCCCGCCGGGGTGGAGACCCGCGCGTCCGGCATCGGCTCCAGCCACTCGGAGTCCGGGAGCGGCTCGCGCAGCGACCCGGCCACCGGCGCCCCCGGGCCGCCGAGGTCCATCGGCACGGCCCGCCGCTTGCGGCCGTTCAGCGCGTCGATGCAGACGTTCGTGGCGATCCGGTACAGCCAGGACCGCAGCGAGGACCGCCCGTCGAACCTGGCCAGGCCCTTCCAGGCGCGGACCATGGTGTCCTGCACCGCGTCCTCCGCCTCGAAGGCGGACCCGAGCATCCGGTAGCAGTAGCCGGTCAGCTCCCGCCGGTAGTCCTCGATCTGCTGGTCGAGCGGTCTCGGATCGGTCTCCTCGGCGCTTCCCGCGTTGCTGCCTGCCCTGGCGGGTGCGGTCATCGGTTCCCCCTCGCGACGTCCCCGGACGGGGTGGGCCGGGGCGGTCCCGGTCCGTGTCGAGGCGAGTGTGCTCCTGCCCACCGACAGTGTGGAGGCCCTTTCCGGCGAACGGCGCCCCCGAGCGGTGTCCGAACGTGCGGTGCGGGAGCCGTGGGATGATCGGTGCAGCGTTGGTGTGGACGGGCGGGAGGCGCGGGGATGTCGGCGTTGACCGGGAACAGCCGGGACGACACGGACGGTTCCGGCGGGGTGTCGCCGCTGCGGAGGGCCGGTCGGCGGCCGGTCACCTCCCGGTACGAGATCGAGCACATCGCCCTCGAGATGTTCAGCGACCACGGCTTCGAGCACACCACGGTCGACGACGTCGCGATCGCGGCCGGGATCGGCCGGCGCACCTTCTTCCGCTACTACGCCTCGAAGAACGACGTCGCCTGGGGAGCGTTCGACGAGCAGCTGGTCCGGATGCGCGCGGTCCTCGCCGCCCAGCCGGCCGATCTGCCGGTGCTCGAGGGCATCCGGCGGGCGGTGCTGGAGTTCAACCACGTCGAGCCGGCCGAGCAGCCGTGGCACCGCAGACGGCTGCGGCTGATCCTCGGCACGCCCGCGCTGCAGGCCCATTCCACGCTGCGCTACGCCGCGTGGCGTGAGGTGGTGGCCGATCACGTCGCCCAGCGCCGGGGCGAGCCGGCGTCGGCCCTCGTCCCGCAGAGCGTCGGGCACGCCTGCCTGGGGGTCTGCCTCGCCGCCTACGAGCGCTGGCTCGCCGACGACGGCACCGAGCTGTCCGAGCTGCTCGACAGCGTCTTCCGGTCGCTGATCGGGGGCTGGTCCGCCGACCTGGGGTGACCGCACGCCCCGACGGCGTCCCCCGGGGCCCGGGGGACGCCGTCGAACGGCAGTGGATCGCCGGCGGATCGACTCAGCGGGCGCTGCCGAACAGCCGCTCCCACAGGCTCGGGGTGGCGGTGGCCCCCGGCGCGGCCTCGGGACCGGCGTCGGCCTCCTCCGGCGCGCCCGGGACCGCCGGGACGGCCGGATCGGCGGGCGCAGCCGGGACGCCCGGGACGGCCGGCGCGGCCGGGACGCCCGGAACGGCCGGGGCCGCCGGGACCGCGGGGGCGGCGGGCACAGCGGGCGCGGCAGGCGCAGCGGGCACGGCGGGCACAGCGGGCTCGACCGGCGGCTCCGGGACCTCCTGGGCCGGGACCTCCCCGGCCACGGCGTCCTCCGCCGGGGCGGCCGGGACCGCGGGAACGGCCGGTGCCGCAGGAACGGCCGGGGCGGCCGGCAGCGCGGGGGCGGCGGGAACGGCCGGTGCGGCGGGCACCGCCGGGACCGCGGGCGCGGCCGGGACCGGTGCCTCGGCCGGCACCTGTACGTCGGCCGGCACCGCCGGCACCGCGGGGGTGACCGGGGCCGGATCGACCGGGACCGGCGCGGTGGTCCCACCACCGAACAGGGTGTTGAACAACCGGTCCAGCGGGCCGTCGCCGGCGGACTGTTCCGGCGCGGCGGCCGTGAGGGCGACCGGCTGGGCGGAGGCACGCGTGGGCTCGGCCGCGCCGGCCGCGCCGGCGCCGTACACACCCAGGGTGCCGATCATGAGGGTCAGGGCGACGGAAGCGGTGACTCGGGATCGCACGTTCTCTCCAGTTCGCGGGCTGTTGCTGTGCTGAGGGACGGCGCAGAGCTTGTAGTCACCGGCCGTCGTCCACCAGTGACCCGTTCGTGGCCACACCCGCCACGGGAGTCCCGGCGGTCACACAGCGAGCGGATCGGACTGCAATGCGCCCGGAACGGGCGACCCCGGACGGGGTGCCGGAGCGCCCGCGGCCGGATCGGACCCCGTCCGGTCACCCGGTCCGGGGGGTCGACGGCCCGGCTGCTCACCCGTCGGCGTGGAATGGCGTTCGTGCTCACCCGTTCGGGACGCAGGTGACCGGGTGTGCCCGGAAATCCGGGACACCGTCACGCATCGTGTCGCCCGGTGCGACGGGTGGGACGTCGGAGACGTGCGGGGAGCGTGTGGTGTGCGGCTGGTGTCCCGAGGGTGTCCCGCGGGGCCCGCCCGGCGGATCGGCACCGGGTGGTCCGGGCCGTGATAGCCTGCGCGCGGTTGCAGTCGTTCTTCCCCGATCGCCGTGAAGCGTCCGTGTGAAGTTGTGACGGTGGGCTTCGCCGGTGATGCGGATGTGTCTCCGACGTGGCCCGCGCGACCTCCGGCCCTCGCAGTGAGGGACCGGAACCGCTCCATCTGAGAAGGACACAGCTATGCCGCAGGGCACCGTCAAGTGGTTCAACGCCGAGAAGGGCTTCGGCTTCATCGCCACCGACGACGAGGGACCGGACGTTTTCGTCCACTACTCCGCGATCGAGGCCAACGGCTTCCGGAGCCTGGAGGAGAACCAGCGGGTCGACTTCCAGGCCAGCCAGGGCAAGAAGGGCCCGCAGGCCGACTCGGTCCGCGTGATCTGATCTTCCTTGCGGGGCACGTCCCCGCTCGTGTGTGAACCGGCGGCGCCGGCACCCCTCGGGTGCCGGCGCCGTCGCACGTTCCGGGTGCCGCTCCGGCGGACGGCACGGCGACCGGTGTGGCGGCGGGCGTCGCCCGGGTTGCCACCGCCCGTCCGATCGCTCGGGCCGGTCACCTGCCGTTCACCGGCGCCCTCGCCGCCGTGCGGTCGGGGTGAACCCGCTCGTCTCGCCGTCGCGCGTGCTCGCCGCGGACCACTCGCGAGCACGTCACTCTTACCCGCATCCTGGTGTTGCACTTCACAGATGCGGCACCACGGTGGTGCCGCGGCAAGCGGAAGGAAGTGGATCCCGATGTCCTGGTGGGACAGCTACCGAGCCGTCTACGGCGCGGAGCTGCGGGCTGCCGCACGCGAGTACGTCGACCACGGCTGGCCCCTCGTGCCGGGGCCGGGAGCCGAGGTGCTGCTCGCCACCGGCGAGTCGATCGACGTCATCGAGGTGCCCGCCGAGGTCGGCCGCAGGGTCTGCCGCACGCTGCGGGAGGCCGGTGAGGTCGTGCCCGTCGCGGCGACCCCGCAGGGCACCTGGTGGTTCCCGATGACGCCGCGGCACGCGCTGCCCGCAGAGCTCAGCCTGCACACCGACGTCGTGCTGCACACCGACGGCATCGGCGTGGTCGCCCCGCCGACCGAGCGGCCGGACGGCTGGGTCCAGTGGCGCGTCGCGCCGGCGCGGGTCGGGTACCGGGTGCCCGACGCGTCCGTCGTCGTCGAGGCGGTCGTCGATGCCATCCGTTCGCACGGCACGGCCGGCGCCGATGCGGAGCAGACCCCCGCGACCGGGGTCGCCCTGCGGCGCTGACCGCACCCGGTACGGACCGGCCTGATCACCTGCCGGCCCGTACCTCCGGCGCACCGTCCGCCCGAACCCGTCCCGTTGCCGCCCGGTGTCATGCCGGGTGCCGGGGCCGGCCGGACGCTGCGCGCCGGTAGTGGCGCCCGGGGGAGCACTTCTCCCCCGCGCGCGGAGCCCGCACCGCGGGCGCCGCCGAGCAGCCGCTCCACCGGCCTCGGCCGGGTCCGGCGGGGACAGCCCCCGGACCCGGCCGGCCCCACCCCCGGGTATTCCCCGAGATCGCCCCCGGTGTACCCCGAGTCCGGCTGTCGGTGCCGCGGGGCACTATGGGGACGTGCAGACCTCGAGCGCGCCGGAGCGCCCCGCCCCGGCTCCGACCTCGCCGCGGGACCGGAACGTCGGGTCGGTGCCCTCGGCGCCGCTCGGCGGCTTCGGGCCCGGCGACGAGCAGAAGCGGCGTGACCTGCGCCGGATGAAGGCCGTCGCGACCGGGTTCCTGGTCGGGGCCACGATCGTCTTCTTCATCGCCAAGTACCTGGAGTCCGTCCAGGGGCTGCCCTGGGCGGCGTACGTGCGGGCCAGCGCCGAGGCGGGCATGGTCGGCGCACTGGCCGACTGGTTCGCCGTCACCGCGCTGTTCCGGCATCCGCTGCGGATCCCGATCCCGCACACCGCGATCATCCCGCGCAAGAAGGACATGATCGGTGACAGCCTCGGCGACTTCGTCGGCGAGAACTTCCTGTCCGAGGCGGTCGTCCGGGACAAGCTGGAGCGGGTCGGCGTCGCCGAGCAGGTGGGGCTCTGGATCGGCGAGCAGCGCAACGCCGACCGGGTCACCACCGAGCTGGTGACCGCCGCCCGCGCCGTGGTCACCGTGCTGCGCGACGAGGACGTGCAGAACGTCATCGAGACGGTCGCCGTCCGCAAGCTGATGGAGATCCCGGTCGGCCCGCCGCTGGGCAAGGCACTGGAGGGCGTGCTGACCGACGGCGCGCACCGCCGCCTGGTCGATCTCGTCTGCGACCGGGCCTACGACTGGGTCGCCGACAACCAGGAGATGGTGCTGCGGGTCGTGCACGAGCGGGCGCCGTCGTGGACCCCCCGGTTCGTCGACGACATGGTGGCCGACAAGCTCTTCGCCGAGATCCGCGGCTACGCCTGGGGCGTCAAGACCGACCCGGAGCACCCGCTGCGGCACGCCGTGGACCGCTATCTCGCCGAGTTCGCGCGCGACCTGCAGAGCGACCCGGCCACGATGGACCGGGCCGAGCAGGTCAAGCGCCAGGTCGTCGAGCACCCCGAGGTGCAGCACTTCATCGGGCGGGCCTGGACGGTCGTCAAGGGCATGGTGCTCGACGCCGCCGACGACCCGTCCAACGAGCTGCGGCTGCGGGTCCGGGACGGGCTGATGGCGTTCGGCAGGCGGCTCGGCCGCGACGCCGAGCTGAGCGGCAAGCTCGACGGCTGGATGGCCGACGCCGCCTGCTACGTCGTCCGGCACTACCGGTCCCAGATCACCACGCTGATCACCGAGACGGTCGCGAAGTGGGACGCCGAGGAGACCTCCCGCAAGATCGAGCTCCAGGTGGGCCGGGACCTGCAGTGGATCCGGATCAACGGCACCGTCGTCGGTGCGCTGGCCGGGCTGGTCATCCACACCGTCGGCGAGCTCGTGTTCTGAGCCCGCTCGGCGTCATTCCGGCGTCATCCCGTTGCCATCGGGTAGTCACGAACGTGTCGCACGCCACGTGACCAGCGCTAGCACTCCGCTTGCAGGAGCTAGCACCGGCGCGTAGCGTCGGTGACGGCAACGAGGAGAGATCGGAGGTGGCGCCGATGGGCACCAGACCGGACCCCGCACCGGGACCGGCCGGTGGGTCCAGGCCCTCCACCGAACCGTCCGAGCGCGTCGGCCAGGCTGTCGAACAGGTCGGCCAGGTCGTCGGCCAGGCACAGCAGGTGGTCGGGCACGCGGTGGAGGACATCGGGTCCTACATCCGCGCCCAGCGCGAGGCCGCACAGGTCTCGATGCGCCAGCTGGCCCGCACGGCGGGGGTGAGCAACCCCTACCTGAGCCAGGTCGAGCGCGGACTGCGCAAGCCGTCCGCGGAGATCCTGCAGCAGCTCGCCAAGGGCCTGCGGATCTCGGCCGAGGCGCTGTACGTGCGCGCCGGGATCCTCGAGGAGAGGCCCGCCGGCAAGGTCACCGACGCCGTGCTCACCGATCCGACCCTCACCGAGCGGCAGAAGCGCGTGCTGCTCGATGTCTACGAGTCGTTCCGCAGGGAGAACGGTCTCACCGGCAGCGCCGCCGGCAGCACTACCGACGGCGCCGCCAGCGCTGCCGACACACCGACAGAGACGAGGAAGTGATCACCATGGCCGTGAACCTCCCGACCAGTGCCGACGTGAAGAAGCTGCGCGAGCAGACCGCCGAGCAGGCCGAGGTCGTCCGCACCCCGCTGCTCGCCGTGCTGGGCGCCGGCGACTACGCCTACACCACCGTGACCAAGGCCGTCGCCGACGTCCGGTCCACCGCGACCAAGCGGGCCGAGGAGGTCCAGGGTCGCGTGCAGGAGCTGCCGGAGGACCTCAAGGAGCTGCGCGGCAAGCTCAGCTCCGAGAACCTGCGCAAGCAGGTCGAGGAGTTCCGCGCCCAGGCCGAGGACGTCTACGTCGGCTTCGCCCAGCGCGGCGAGAAGGCCTGGGGCAAGATCCGCAAGCAGCCGCAGGTCAAGCAGGCCTTCGCGACCGTCGAGGACCTCACCGAGAAGTTCGACGCGCGGGTCGACGAGTTCGTCGACGAGACCCACGACGCCGCCGAGAAGGCCCTGGAGACGGTGACCACGCAGACCCGCTCGGTCGGCGAGAAGGTCGCGCGTCGCACCCAGGCCGTGGCCGGCCAGGCCGCCGAGGCCGTCACCGAGGTCTCCAAGGACGCCGCCGAGGCGATCGAGGAGGCGGGGGACGAGGTCGCCGGCACCACCCGGTCCACCACCCGCAAGGCCGCGGCGAAGACCGACCCGAAGACCAACACCGGTGCGCGCACCGCGGCGGCCCGCAAGCCGGCCACCCGGCGCAGCACCACCGGCACCACCAAGAAGTGACACCCGCCGGACGTCCCGCCCGGTGCGCAGTACCGACCGCCCCCGCCGGCCTCCCGCCGGCGGGGGCGGTCCGCCGTCCGGCCCCGGTGCGGCCGAGGGGTGCGCGACGCATCGCCGACGCGGAGCCCGCGTGACCGGCGACCGGACTGCCCGTACTCTGGCCGCGTGGAACTGCTGTACGTCCTCGACCAGTGGATCGTCTTCGCCCTGAAGATCGTCGCGCTCCCGGTGGGTGGCTACGCGTTCCTGCACGCCCTGCGTCAGCGCGCCGACGCCTTCACCGCGGCCGGGAAGCTCACCAAGAACGCCTGGCTGGGCATCACCGGCGTCGGCCTGCTGCTGCTGATCATCACCGGCGGCCCGATGTACGGCGGCGCGATGTTCTGGCTGGCGGCGATGGTGGCCGTGCTGGTCTACATCGTCGACGTCAAGCCCGCGGTGGTCGAGGTGCAGGGCGGCGGCCCACGCTGGTGAGGCGTCCCGCGCGTTCGCCGTGAGCGGACAGCGGATGGGGTGCAACGGTGTAAGCGTTGGCACGGTCATGAGTGATGTGCTGACCCTCCCCGTCCTGCCCCTCGACGACGCGGTCGTGCTGCCCGGCATGGTCGTCCCGGTCCGCCTCGACGCTCCCGACACGCGCGCCGCCGTGGACGCGGCCGGCGCAGGCGGGCGGGAGAACGACGACGGGAGACGGGTGCTCGTCGTCCCCCGGATCGACGGCCGCTACGGCTCCGTCGGCGTCGTCGCCGTGCTCGAGCAGATCGGCAGGCTCCCCAACGGCGACCAGGCCGCCGTCGTGCGCGGCGAGCGCCGCGCCCGGATCGGCAGCGGCGTCGGCGGGCCCGGTGCCGCGCTGTGGGTGGAGGCCGAGCCGCTGACCGAGGCCGAGCCGACCGGGCGCACCCACGAGCTCGCCAAGGAGTACAAGGCGCTGGTCGTCGGCATCCTGCAGCAGCGGGGCGCCTGGCAGGTCATCGACTCGGTGCAGCAGACCTCCGATCCCGGCCTGCTCGCCGACCTGGCCGGATGGGCGTCCTGGCTGGACGTCGCGCACAAGGCCGAGCTGCTCGCCGAGACCGACGTGACCGTGCGGCTGGAGAAGCTCCTGGAGTGGACGAAGGAGCACGTCGCCGAGCAGGAGGTCTCCGAGAAGATCTCGAACGACGTCCGCGAGGGCATGGAGCGCCAGCAGCGCGAGTTCCTGCTGCGCCAGCAGCTCGCCGCGATCCGCAAGGAGCTCGGCGAGGGCGACCCGGACGCCGCCGACGACGACTACCGCGCCAAGGTCGAGGCCGCCGACCTGCCGGAGAACGTCCGCAAGGCCGCGCTGACCGAGGTCGGCAAGCTGGAGCGGGCCTCCGACCAGAGCCCCGAGTCCGGATGGATCCGGACCTGGCTCGACACCGTCCTCGACATCCCGTGGACCACCACCACGACCGACTCCGACGACCTCGTCGAGGCGCGCCGGATCCTGGACGCCGACCACGCCGGCCTCGACGACGTCAAGGAGCGGCTGATCGAGTTCCTGGCCGTCCGGTCCCGGCGTACCCGCAAGGGCCTGGACACCGTGGGCGGGCGCGGCTCCGGCGCCGTGCTGTCCCTGGTCGGCCCGCCCGGCGTCGGCAAGACGTCGCTGGGGGAGTCGGTGGCCCGCTCGCTCGGCCGGAAGTTCGTCCGGGTCGCGCTCGGCGGCGTCCGGGACGAGGCGGAGATCCGCGGGCACCGGCGCACCTACGTCGGCGCGCTGCCCGGCCGCATCGTCCGGGCCATCCGGGAGGCCGGGTCGATGAACCCGGTCGTGCTGCTCGACGAGATCGACAAGGTCGGCAGCGACTTCCGGGGTGACCCGACCGCGGCCCTGCTGGAGGTGCTGGACCCGGCGCAGAACCACACGTTCCGGGACCACTACCTGGAGGTCGATCTCGACCTGTCGAACGTGCTGTTCCTGGCCACCGCGAACGACGGCTCGGCGATCCCCGGGCCGCTCGCCGACCGGATGGAGGTCGTGACGCTCGACGGCTACACCGAGCCGGAGAAGGTCGCGATCGCCCGTGACCACCTGCTCCCGCGGCAGATCACCTCGGCCGGGCTGGAGCCGGACGACGTCGAGTTCACCGACGTCGCGCTGTCCATGATCGCCGCCGAGTACACCCGGGAGGCCGGCGTCCGCCAGCTGGAGCGCGGCCTGGCGAAGGTGCTCCGGAAGGTCGCCGTCGAGCTGGACGGCGGCGCCGAGGGCCCGGTCACGGTCGACGCCAACTCGCTCGTCGGCTACCTCGGCCGGCCGAGGTTCACGCCGGAGACCGCGGAGCGCACCTCGGTCCCCGGGGTCGCGACCGGACTGGCCGTCACCGGTGCCGGTGGGGACGTGCTGTTCATCGAGGCGACCGCGATGGACGGCGAGCCCGGCCTGCAGATCACCGGGCAGCTCGGTGAGGTGATGACCGAGTCCGTCTCGATCGCGCTGTCCTACCTGCGGTCGAAGGGGCTCGCCGGGGACCTGGCGCAGCGCAAGCTGCACGTGCACGTCCCGGCCGGCGCCGTCCCGAAGGACGGCCCGTCCGCGGGCGTCACGATGACCACGGCGCTCGCCTCGCTCGCCTCCGGGCGGCCGGTCCGCAGCTCGGTCGGGATGACCGGCGAGGTCACCCTGCAGGGCAAGGTCCTGCCGATCGGCGGGGTGAAGCAGAAGCTGCTCGCCGCGCACCGGGCCGGGCTGACCGACGTGATCATCCCGAAGCGCAACGAGCCCGACCTGGACGACGTGCCGGAGTCGGTGCGCGGTGAGCTGCGGGTGCACCCGGTCGCCGACGTCGCCGAGGTCCTGGAGATCGCCCTGGAGCCGGTGGTCGCGGAGCAGCGCGCCGCCTGACCCGCGCCCGAGCGCCCGTCCCGCACCCGCGGGGCGGGCGCTCTGCGTCTCGCGGCCCCCCCCGCGCCCCGCCC
>NZ_BAAAJK010000022.1:0-44146 GCF_039526905.1 Pseudonocardia kongjuensis
CCGAGCCGGGGTGCGGGGAACCAGCCAGGGTGCGACACCGCACCCCGAGGCCGACGCCGCACCCCGGGGACGACTTCGCACCAGCTCGAAGTGGTGCGGGGACCGAGCCGGGGTGCGGCAACCCAGCCGGAGGGCGGCAACGGAGCCGGGGGGCGGCGACCGAGCCGGGCTGCGGGGAACCAGCCAGGGTGCGACACCGCACCCCGAGGCCACCGCCGCACCCCGGGAGCGACGCCGCACCCGCTCGAAGCGGTGCGGCGACCGAGCCGGGGTGCGGCGACCGAGCCGGGGTGCGGCAACGGAGCCGGGGTGCGGCGACCGAGCCGGGGTGCGGCGACCGAGCCGGAGGGAGCGGACGGGTCAGTTCCGGGCCGGCGGCCCACCCTGCCCCCCACCGGGCGGCGCACCACCCCCACCCCCGGCCGGCGCCGATCCGCCGGACGGCTCGGTGCGGGTGTCCACCGGCGCGGTCAGCGCGACCGTGAAGCCGGAGGTCACGTCGCCGGTGACGGTCGCGAGCTGGGAGACCCCGCCGTCGTCGCCGAAGACGTTGTCGCTGTCCAGGGTGACCTGGGACAGCGTCCGCACGGACGACTCGTAGCCGGTGGTGGCGTAGACCGCGGTGCAGGTGTCCTCGGGCAGCGCGACCTGCGAGGTCGCGATCGCGTTCGCCGAGTCGGTGATCGACGCCTGGTCCGGGTAGACCTCGAAGTGGATGTGCGGCCAGCGCCCGGAGTAGCAGGCCGGGACGATGCTGGTGAACCGGACGAGCCCGGAGGCGTCGGCGATCTGGACGCCGCGCAGGTAGTTCTCGCCCTCCAGGCCGTCGGCGTACATCGAGTAGTTGCCGTCGCGGTCGCAGTGCCACACGTAGACGGCGGTCCCGGCGAACGGGATCCCGCCGTTCGCGAGATCGGTGATCGTCAGCTCCAGGGTCATCGGGACGCCCTGCGCGACCGCGCTGCCGGTGCCGAAGCTGGAGCGGATGTCGCTGCGGACGATCCCGCTGTCGGCGAGCGCGTTCGGCCCGTTGGACCCGTCGCCCGGGTAGGGGCCCGCGGTCTCGTCCGGGATCTCCCCCTCCGACGTCGTGGCCGCCGCGCTCGACGTCGTGCCGGACGAGCAGGCGGCCAGCCCGACCGTGACGGCGCCGAGGCCGAGCGCGGTGAGCATCCGGCGGCGGGACAGCAGGGTGCCGAGGTCGAAGCCGAGGCCCTGGTCGACCAGCTCGTCGTCGGGGCGGGGCAGCGAGCGGCCCTGGTAGCGATTGCGTGGTTCGGTCACGGACACCAGGTTCGTCCGCCCGGCTGGGCGGGACCCCGGAACCCGCTGTGCGTCCGCTGTGCGTGCACAGGGTAGGCATGGACCATGGCCACCGCGACCGTCCGCCCCGCCACCGACGACGACGTCGACGCCATCGTGGGCATCCAGGACCGGACCTGGCGCACCGCGTACGCCGGGCTGCTGCCCGAGGAGGCGTTCGCGAGCCTCACCTCGGACGCGGCCCGCGGCCACTGGACGGACGCGGTGCACGCCGGCGACGACTTCCATCTGCTGGTCGCACAGGAGGGCGGCGAGATCGTCGGGTTCGCCGCGGCCGCCCGCTATCCGGGCGCCGACGGGCTGTCGATCGCCGAGATCTCGACGTTGCTGGTCGAGCCGCGGTGGGGGCGCCGCGGGCACGGCGGGCGGCTGCTGGCCACCGCGGCGGCAGCACTGCGCGCCGCGGGAGAGGAGACCGGCCGGGCCTGGGTGCCGGAGACCGATCCGGCGTCGCGCGGGTTCTACGCCCGTGCCGGCTGGCAGCCCGACGGCGCGGTCCGCACCCTGGACACCGGCAGCGGCACCCTGCGGGAGGTCCGGATGTCGGGCTCCCTGGACCTGCGGCTGATCGGCCTCGACGACGACAGCTGAGGACCCCCGGCCGGGCGCGAGCGACCCGGGCCACTCAGGCCAGGCCGAGCAGCGGTTCGAGCCCGATCGTCAGTCCGGGCCGCTCCCGCACCGCGCGCACGGCGAGCAGCACGCCGGGCATGAACGACGTCCGGTTCATCGAGTCGTGGCGCAGCGTCAGGACCTCGCCGTCGGTGCCGAGGATGACCTCCTGGTGGGCGATCAGCCCGGGCATCCGGACGGCGTGCACGTGCACCCCGTCGACGACGGCGCCGCGGGCCCCGCCGGGATCGGTGGTGGTGGCGTCCGGGACCGGGCCGAGCCCGGCGTCGGCGCGCGCGGCGGCGACCACCGACGCGGTGCGCGCCGCGGTGCCGGACGGGGCGTCGACCTTCCCCGGGTGGTGCAGCTCGACGATCTCGGCGGAGTCGAAGAACCGCGCCGCCTGCGCGGCGAAGTGCATCATCAGCACCGCGCCGACGCCGAAGTTCGGGGCGACGAGCACGCTGCCCGAGCCGCGCTCGTCGAGCAGCGCGCGGACCTCGTCGAACCGGGCCTCGTCGAACCCGCTGGTCCCGACGACCGGGGCGACCCCGCGGCCGAGGCACTCGCGGATGTTGTCCAGCGCCGCACCGGGATGGGTGAAGTCGACGGCGACGTCGGCGCCGTCCAGCGCGGACAGGTCGTCGCCGGCGTCGAGGGCGGCCACCAGCTCGGTGTCCGGCGCCTGCTCCACCGCCCGGCAGACCTCGCTGCCCATCCGGCCCTTCGCACCGAGCACCGCCACCCGGATCGTCCCGCTCACCAGCACACCCCGTTCCGCCGTCGTCGTGACCGGGCGAGTCTAGGCGCCGGGCGCACCGGCCGCCCCGATCACCCGACGACCAGGCCGCCGATCCACACCGCGGTCGCGAGCAGCCCCGCGGCGAGCTCGATCAGGATGCTCCACCCGACGGCGGTGAGCGCCTCGCGGGCCGACCGCCAGGCCGTCGCCGCGTCCGGCAGCCGGACCAGCTCGGCCAGCCAGACCCCCAGCACGAAGCCGATGAACAGGCCGATCACCGGGATCACGAAGAACCCGACCACGCCGAGCACCAGACCGGCGAGCAGGGTGCGGGTCGGCACGCCGGACGCCTTGAGCCGCCGGCCCGGCAGCAGGTACTTCGCGACCTGCCCGATCACCGTCACCGCGACCGCGATGCCGAGCACCCACCAGCCGACGGCGTCACCGCGCGGTACCGCCCACACGGCCACCCCGCCGACGATCAGCAGCGGACCGGGCAGCACCGGGAGCACGATCCCGGCCAGCCCGACGGCGATCATCAACCCGGCCAGTACCGCGAGCCCCGTCATGGGCACAGCCTGCCAGACCAGCAGATCCCGCTCTGCGTGGTCGGCACGTCACGCAAAGATCATCACGACTGTGTAAAACACTGGAACAGCATCTGGCTGCGGGACGGGCCCGGGTGTCAGCCTCTGGGCTCCCGGCCGATCCACCCCCGTCGTCGTGCCGGGATCGGGTGCGTCGCCGCACCCGGACTCCCCTGCCCCCATCCGGGGCCCCCTGAAGGAGCACGATGTACAGATCCGCCCGCAGCGGGGCACTGACCGTGTCCGCCGCGGCCCTCACCCTCGTCCTCGCCGCCTGTGGGAGCGGCCAGGCACTCGGGATCGGGACCGGCGCCGAGCTGTCCACCCAGCCGTCGTTCAACGAACAGCCCTACGAGAACCTGCGCGACGGTGGCACCCTGCGCACCCCGATCGGTGCCCTCAACCCGCAGTTCAACCTCTTCCACACCAGCGCGACGGGCGAGACCCGGGACCTGTGGGAGTGGTACAACCCGCGCCTGGTCACCTTCACCCCGGCCGGTGAGGCGGAGATCAACCCGGACTACCTCACCGACGCGACCGCCGAGCTCGTCGGCGGGGCCACCCGGGTCACCTACACGATCAACCCGCGTGCCGTGTTCAACGACGGCACGCCGATCGACTGGCGGGCGTTCGAGGCCACCTGGCGGGCGAACGACGGTTCCGACCCGGCCCGGACCTCGCGCTCGGTCGCCACGTTCGGCCGGATCGCCTCGGTCACCCGCGGCGCCGACGACCGGCAGGCCGTCGTCACCTACGACGGCGTGGACGTCTGGTGGCAGGGCACCTTCACCACCCTGCTGCACCCGTCGGCGGCCGCGGTCGACGCGTTCAACACCGGCTACGTGAACAACCCGCGACCGGAGTGGGGGGCCGGCCCCTACACGGTCGCCGCGACCGACCTGGAGACCGGGAGCATCACCTTCGAGCGCAATCCCGCCTGGTGGGGTCGCCCCGGCCGGCTGGACAGCCGCACGTTCACCGTGATGGAGCCGCAGGCCGCGGTGAACGCCTTCCGCAACGGCGAGCTGGACGCCACCCGGGTCGCCGGCGCCGAGCTGCTCACCCAGGCAGGTTCGGTGCCCGAGGCCGAGATCCGGATCAGCGGCACGACGGCCGTCTCGCTGTTCACCCTGAACAGCACCGCCCCGGCGCTGCGCGATCCCGCCGTGCGGCGCTCGGTGCTGGAGGGCATCGACCGCGAGCAGCTCATCGAGATCGCCTTCCAGGGCATGGGCTACACCGAGGAGCTGCCCGGGTCGCTGGTCCTGCAGCCCAACCAGCCGGGCTACCGGGACAACCTGGCCGAGGTGCTGCAGTTCGACCCGGCGGCCGCCCGCGCCGGGCTGGACGCCGCGGGCTGGGCCCCCGGGCCGGACGGCATCCGAGTCTCCGGCGGGGAGCGGCTGACGCTGTCCTACGTCCGGTTCGCCGACACCCCGACCAGCCGGGCCTTCGGGATGGCGCTGACCGCGATGATGCGCGAGATCGGCGTCGAGCTGCAGGACCGCCAGGTCCCGATGAGCGAGTACCCCGCCGTCCTGGCCGAACGCGACTTCGACATCGTGACGAGCGGCTTCGGCGCCGAGACCCCCTACGGCGTCGCGACGCTCTGCCAGCTGTACTGCTCAGACAGCCAGCTGAACAAGTCCGGCACCGGCAACTCCGGGCTGGACGCCGAGCTGCAGGCGGTCGGCGGGCTGCCCACCGCGGAGGAGCAGCTGGCCGCCGCCAACGAGGTGGAACGGGTCGCGCTGGCCAACTACGGCGTGCTCCCGCTCGGGTCCGGCCCGACCGCCTGGGCCGCCCGGCAGGGGCTGGCGAACGTCGGTGCCTCGCTGTTCGCCCGTCCGCTGCCCGAGACGGTCGGCTGGCAGTCCGGTAGCTGACATCACCCGGCCCCGGCGACCGGTGGGTCGCCGGGGCCCGGGCACCACCACCAGAAAGGGAGCACCGTGCTCCGCTACCTCCTGCGCCGGGGCGCGGGCTGGCTGGCGATGATCGTCGTCGCCACCAACCTCACCTACCTCCTGGCGAACACCTTCCTCGACCCGCGGGTCAACTACTTCCAGCTGCGCCCGCCGCGCACCGACGAGGAGATCGCCCGCGCGCTGGCGCAGTACAACCTCGATCCGGGCACCCCGCTGGCGCAGCGCTGGTGGACCTGGATCACCGGGATCCTCACCCGCTGGGACTGGGGCTCCTCCCCCGTCGGGGACAGCGTCAACGACCAGGTCGCGTTCCGGGTGGTGATGTCGGGCCAGCTGGTGTTCGGGGCGCTGGTGCTCTCGATCCTGGTCGGGGTGGCGCTGGGGGTGTACTCGGCGCAGCGGCAGTACCGGCTCGGCGACCGGGTCGCCCAGCTCGTCTCGGTGATCACCCTGAACACCCCGGTCGCGGTGGCTGGTCTGGTGGTGGTCGTCGCGGCCATCACGGTCAACCAGGCCGTCGGCAGCACGCTGTTCTCGGTGGCCGGGGCGCAGACGCCGGGCGTCACCGGGTTCTGGCCGGTGCTGGTCGACCGGGTGCAGCACCTGGTCCTGCCGACGATCTCGCTGCTCGTCACCAGCTACGCCGGCTACCACATGCTGCAGCGCGCGATGCTGCTCGACGTCGTCGGCTCCGACTTCGTCCGCACCGCACGCGCCAAGGGGCTCACCCGCGACCAGGCGATCCGCCGGCACGGCCTGCGCAGCTCGCTGATCCCGGTCGCCACCCAGGTCGCGTTCGCCATCCCGGCGCTGTTCACCGGCTCGGTGCTCACCGAGAAGATCTTCGCCTGGCAGGGCATGGGCGACTACCTGGTGCGGACGGTCTCCGAGAACGACGTGCACGGCGTCGTCGCGACGGCGGCCTTCGCCGCGCTGGCCACCGCGATCGGCGCGATCCTGGCCGACGTCGCCGTGGTCGCCCTCGACCCGAGGGTGCGGGTGAGCTGAGATGACCACGATCCGCACCGCACCGCGCCGCGGGCGGGCCGCCCTGCTGTGGCGCCGGTACCGGCGCAGCACGCCCGCCGTGGCCGGGCTCGCGATCTTCGCGACGCTCGTCTCGTTCACGCTGGTCGGCGGCCTGTTCACGCCCTACGACCACACCGACGTCGACTTCACCGCGCTCACCCAGGGACCGTCCGCGGAGCACCCGTTCGGCACGACCGCCGGCGGGAACGACGTCTACGCCCAGGCCGTGCACGGGCTGCAGCGCTCGCTGCTGATCGCCGTCTCGGTGTCCCTGCTGACCACGCTGACCGCGGCGGTCGTCGGCTCGACGGCCGCCTACCTCGGCGGCGGTGGTACCTGGGGCCGGCGCGGCGAGCGCGCCGTGCTCGGCGTCGTGCACTTCCTGATGGTGGTGCCCGCGTTCCTGATCCTCTCGCTGGCCTCGCAGTGGGGCTCCGGCGACTACCGGATCCTGATCCTGGCGCTGTCCGCGCTCGGCTGGATGACCGGCGCCCGGGTGGTGTGGACGGTCGTCACCGCGTTGCGCGAGCGCGAGTACGTGCAGGCCGCACGGTTCATGGGTGTGCGCGGCCCGGTGATCGTGCTCCGCCACCTGATCCCGAACATCGGCTCGCTGCTGATCGTCAGCTTCACGATCACCGTCGTCTCCGTCGTCCAGGCCGAGACCGCGCTGTCGTTCATCGGCTTCGGCGTGCAGGTCCCGGACGTCTCGCTGGGCACGATGCTCGCCGACGGCGCCTCCTCGATGACGACGGCGCCGTGGCTGCTCACCGTCCCCGCGACGCTGCTGGTGCTCACCACGGTCTCGCTGGCGCTGGTCGGCGACGGCCTGCGCGACGCCCTCGATCCCACCTCGCAGGCCGGAGGCCGTGCATGAACCCGGTGCTGTCGGTCCGCGACCTGCACGTCACGTTCCCCTCCGAGGCGGGCCCGGTCCGGGCGGTCCGCGGTGTCGACTTCGACCTGCTCCCGGGGCGGACCCTCGGTGTCGTCGGCGAGTCCGGTTCCGGCAAGTCGGTCACCTCGCTGGCGGTGATGGGCCTGCTGCCGGGCACCGCGGACGTCACCGGGTCGATCCGGCTCGGCGGTGACGAGCTCGTCGGGCTCGGCGACCGCGCCCTCTCCCGAGTCCGCGGCCGGGACATCGGCATGGTCTTCCAGGACCCGCTGTCCTCGCTCACCCCGATCTTCACCGTCGGCGACCAGCTGGTCGAGGCGATCCGCACGCACCGCGGCCTGAGCCGCCCGGCGGCCCGCTCGCGCGCCGCCGAGCTGCTCGACATGGTGGGCATCCCGGATCCGGAGCGGCGGTTGCGCTCGTTCCCGCACGAGTTCTCCGGCGGGATGCGGCAGCGCGTGATGATCGCGACGGCGATCGCCAACGACCCGAAGGTGATCATCGCCGACGAGCCGACGACGGCCCTGGACGTCACCGTGCAGGCCCAGGTGCTCGACGTCCTGAAGCTCGCCCGGGACGAGACCGGCGCCGCCGTCGTGCTCATCACGCACGATCTCGGCGTCGTCGCGGGCACCGCCGACGACGTGCTCGTCATGTACGCCGGCCGCCCGGTCGAGACGGCGCCGGTGCAGGACCTGTTCGACGCGCCCCGGATGCCCTACACGCTGGGCCTGCTCGGCGCGGTGCCGCGGGTCGACTCGGTGGACCGCAGGCCGCTCGTCCCGGTGCCGGGCAGCCCGCCGACCCCGGTGGCGCTGCCCGCCGGCTGCGCGTTCGCGGACCGCTGCCCGGTCGCCGTCGACGCCTGCCGGGGCGCCGAGCCGCCGCTGCTGCCGCTGCCCGGCTCCCCGGCGCACGCCGCCGCCTGCGTCCGCACCGGCGAGATCGTCGACGGCGCGATCGGCGGGCGGCCCGTCTTCGGGGTCCCGGAGGCGCCCGCCGCCGGTCCGGACGACCGGGACCGGCGGGAGCCGGTGCTGTCGGTGCAGCACCTGCGCCGCAGCTACCCGCTGATGACCGGCTCGCTGATCCGGCGCCGGATCGGCACCGTGCACGCGGTGTCCGACGTGGACCTCGACATCCGGCGCGGCGAGACGCTCGGGCTGGTCGGCGAGTCCGGCTGCGGCAAGACGACGACGCTGCTGGAGCTGATGAACCTGCGGCCGCCGGAGGGCGGGCGGATCGAGATCGCCGGCACCGACGTCGCCACGGTGCGGCGCAGCGCGGACCGCGCCGCGCTGCGCCGGGAGATCCAGATCGTGTTCCAGGACCCGATGGGCGCGCTGGACCCGCGGATGACCGTCGCCGACATCCTCGCCGAGCCGCTGCGGGCCGCCGGACGGCCGGGCCGGGACCGGATCGCCGCCCGGGTGGACGAGCTGATGGCGATGGTCGGGCTCGATCCGGCGCACGCCGAGCGGTTCCCGGCGGCGTTTTCCGGCGGGCAGCGGCAGCGGATCGGCATCGCCAGGGCGCTGGCCTGCGAGCCGTCGCTGCTGGTGCTCGACGAGCCGGTGTCCGCGCTGGACGTGTCGGTGCAGGCCGGGGTGCTGAACCTGCTCGCCGGGCTGCAGCGGGAGCTCGGGCTGAGCTACCTGTTCGTCGCGCACGACCTGTCGGTGGTCCGCCACGTCGCCGACCGGGTCGCGGTGATGTACCTGGGCCGGATCGTCGAGTCCGGCTCGGTCGCGGACGTGTTCGGAAACCCGCGGCACCCGTACACCCAGGCGCTGCTGTCCGCGGTCCCGGTGCCGGACCCGCGGGTCGAGCGCAGCCGCGAGCGGATCGTGCTGACCGGGGACCTGCCGAGCCCGACCGGGGAGCCGGCCGGGTGCGCGTTCGTCGGCCGGTGCCCGCTGGCCCGCACCCTGTCCGGCGCCGAGCTCGACCGCTGCCGGACCGAGATCCCGCTGCTCGCCGCGAAGGACGACGGCGGCGACCACACCGGCGGCGTCCCCGCCAGGGGCGACCACCGCAACGCCTGTCACCACGCCAACGGCTCCTGACCCCCGAGGAGAACCATGCCCGGACCCCTGCCCGGACCGCGACCCGGACCGATGCTGACCGCGGCGCTGTCCGCACTCGCCCTGGTGCTGACCGCCTGCGGTGCCGGGGCGGGCACCGGTGAGGTCCGCACCGGGGCGGAGCTGTCGGCCGTCCCCGCGTTCAACGAACAGCCCTACGAGAACGTCCGCGACGGCGGCACGGTCACGCTGCCGCTGCGCTCCGACCTGAACCCGCAGTTCAACCGGCACCAGGGCGACACGACGCTGGACACGCTGACCGTGTGGCGCTGGTACAACCCGGTGCTGGTCACCTTCACGCCGCAGGGCGAGCCGCGGTTCAATCCCGACTACCTGGTCTCCGCGGTCGACGAGCGGATCGGCGACGACACCCGGATCACCTACACGATCAACCCGCGGGCGGTGTTCAACGACGGCACGCCGATCGACTGGCGGGCCTTCGAGGCCACCTGGCGGGCCCGCAACGGCCGGGACACCGCCTACATCGCCCAGTCCACCGACGGGTACGACCGGATCGCCTCGGTCACCCGGGGCGCCGACGACCGGCAGGTCGTCGTCACCTTCGACGGCGTGCACGCCTGGTGGCCCGGGCTGTTCCCCGAGCTGGTGCATCCGGCGGTGGCCGCCGATCCGGCCGTGTTCAACCAGGGCTACCTGAACGAGCCGCATCCGGAGTGGGGCGCCGGGCCGTACACGGTCGCCGCGCACGACCGGCAGAACTCGACGATCACCTTCGAGCGCAACCCGGCGTGGTGGGGCCGCCCCGGGAAGCTGGACCGGGTCACCCTGGTCCAGATGGAGCCGACGGCGAAGATCAACGCCTTCCGCAACGGCCAGCTCGACGCCACCGAGGCGGAGAGCGCCGACCTGCTCGCCCAGGCCCGGTCCGCGCCCGGCGCCGACGTCCGGATCAGCGCCCGGACGGCGTCGTTCCTGCTCACCGTCAACAGCGCGGCACCGCTGCTGGGCGACCCGGGCGTGCGCCGGGCGATCATGCAGGGCGTCGACCGCGGGCAGCTCGTGGACATCGCCTTCCAGGGGATGGACTACACCGAGGAGCCGCTGGGCTCGCTGATGCTCAAGCCCTACCAGGAGGGGTACCGGGACAACCTGTCCGCCGTCGTCGACGGCGGGCCGGAGGCCGCCGCCGAAGGACTCGACGCGCTCGGCTGGGTCCCCGGCCCGGACGGGATCCGGGTCAAGGACGGCACCCCGCTGTCGATCACCTTCGTGCAGACCGGGGACACCCCGGCCAGCCGGGCCGCCGCAGGGGCACTGGTCGCGATGATGCGGGCCATCGGCGTCGACCTGCAGGTGCGCCAGGTGCCGGCCGCGGACTTCTCGAGCGTCCTCGCGAACAAGGAGTTCGACCTGCTCATCTCCGGCTTCATGTCGGTCGACCCGTACGGGATCGCCGGCATCTGCCAGCTGTACTGCTCCACCTCGCAGCTGAACAACTCCGGCACCGGCACCCCGGAGCTCGACGCGCAGCTGCAGCGGGTCGCGACCCTGGCCACCCCCGCCGAGCAGTTCGCCGCCGCCAACGCCGCCGAGCAGAAGGCCCTCGGCAGCTACGGGCTGCTGCCGCTCTACTCCGGCCCGGAGACCTGGGTGACCCGGGCCGACCTGGCGAACTTCGGCGCGTCGCTGTTCCACCGGGCGCTGCCCGAGACCATCGGCCGGACCGGCTGACCCGGTGGGTGGCCGCCCTCGCGGCGGCCACTCACAGGTCGCGCAGCGACGCCGGGAGCGCGTCCACGTCGTCGAACGGCCCGACGACGGCCGCCGTGAGCGGCTGGTCCAGCAGCTCGGCGGCGGCGGCCGCGACCTCGTCCGCGGTGACCGCGGCGATCCGGGCGAGGCTGTCCCCCACCGACCGCTGCCGGCCGTGGTCGAGCTCCGCCCGGCCCAGCCGGTTCATCCGGGACGCGGTGTCCTCGCAGCCCAGCACCAGCCCGCCGCGCAGCGATCCCTTCGCCCGGGTCACCTCGGCCTCGGTCAGGCCGTCGGTGGCGACCTCGCCGAGCACGTCGCGCACCACGGCGACGACCTCACCGAGCCGCTCGGGGGCGCACCCGGCGTACACCGAGAGCGCACCGGCGTCGGCGTACCGGACGGTCGACGAGTACACCTGGTAGGCCAGTCCGCGCTGCTCGCGGACCTGCTGGAACAGCCGTGACGACAGTCCGCCGCCGAGCGCGGCGTTCAGCACCGCCAGCACCGGCCGGGTGTGCGCGTGCCGGCCGGCGGTCGGCACACCGAGCATGACGTGCGCCTGCTCGGACTCGTCGGGCTGCAGGCCGAGCGCGCCGGTGCGGTCCGGCCGCACCCCGGTCGAGGTGCGCGGCGGCACCGCCCGGGCGCCGGCCCGGGCGCGGCTCGCGGACGCCAGCGCGGCGCCGACGAGCTCGACGATCCGGTCGTGCTCCAGGTTCCCTGCGGCGGCGACGACCATCCGCGGCGTCGTGTACTCGCCCTGCCAGAAGGTGTGCAGGGTGTCCCGGCTCATCGCCCGGATCGACTCCTCGGTGCCGATCACCGGGCGGCCGAGCGGATGGTCCCCGAACAGGGTCTGGTCGAACAGGTCGCCGAGCAGGTCCTCCGGGTCGTCGTCGCGCATCGAGATCTCCTCGAGCACGACGCCCCGTTCCAGCTCGACGTCGGTGTGCGCCAGCTCGGCGTCGGTGACGACGTCGGCCAGCAGGTCCACCGCCAGCGCGACGTCGGTGTCGAGCACGTGCGCGTAGTAGCAGGTGTGCTCCTTGGCGGTGAACGCGTTGAGCTCACCGCCGACCGCGTCCATCTCCTCGGCGATCCCGGCCGCGGTGCGCCGCCGGGTGCCCTTGAAGAGCAGGTGCTCCAGGAAGTGCGCGGCACCGGCCTGGGCCGGTGACTCGTCGACCGAGCCGATGCCGATCCAGATGCCGAGCGCCACCGAGCGGACGCCCGGCACCGACTCGGTCACCAGCCGGACCCCGCCGGGCAGCTCGCTGCGCCGCACGGTGTCCGGCGGCCCGCCGATGTCGGCGGGCACGCGGGCGGCGGCCCGGGAACCCTCGGGTCCCCGGGCCGCCGTCACGTCGCCGTTCGTCTCGGCCAACTGATCAGCTCTGGTCGGCCGTGGCCTCGGCCGGCTCGTCGGCCGGGGCCTCCGCGGGGGCGTCCGCCGCGTCCGCGGCCGCAGCGCCCTCCTCCTGCACCGGCACCAGGCTGATCTTGCCCCGGTTGTCGATGTCGGTGACCTCGACGCGCAGCTTGTCGCCGACCTTGACGACGTCCTCGACCTTGGCGATCCGCTTCCCGTTGCCGAGCTTCGAGATGTGGACCAGGCCGTCCTTGCCGGGGACCAGCGAGACGAAGGCACCGAACGCGGCGGCCTTGACCACCGTGCCCAGGAACCGCTCGCCGACCTTCGGCAGCTGCGGGTTGGCGATCGCGTTGATCATGCCGATCGCCTCCTCCGCGGAGGGGCCGTCGTTCGCACCGACGTAGATCGTGCCGTCGTCCTCGATCGAGATGTCGGCGCCGGTCTTCTCGGTGATCGAGTTGATCATCTTGCCCTTCGGGCCGATGACCTCGCCGATCTTGTCGACCGGGACCTTCACCGCGGTGACCCGCGGCGCGTACCTGCTCATCTCGTCCGGGCCGTCGATGGCCTCGCCGATCACCTCGAGGATGGTCAGGCGGGCGTCCTTGGCCTGGTTCAGCGCGGCGGCGAGCACCTCGGACGGGATGCCGTCGAGCTTGGTGTCCAGCTGCAGCGCCGTGACGAACTCCTTGGTGCCGGCGACCTTGAAGTCCATGTCGCCGAACGCGTCCTCGGCACCGAGGATGTCGGTCAGCGCGACGTACTTCGTCTCGGGCTGCCCGGCTGCGTTCTCCACCTGGTCGGACACCAGGCCCATCGCGATGCCCGCGACCGGCGCCTTGAGCGGCACACCGGCGTTGAGCAGCGACATCGTGGACGCGCAGACCGAGCCCATCGAGGTCGAGCCGTTCGAGCCCAGGGCCTCGGAGACCTGCCGGATCGCGTACGGGAACTCGTCGCGCGAGGGCAGCACCGGGAGCAGGGCCCGCTCGGCGAGCGCGCCGTGCCCGATCTCGCGGCGCTTCGGCGAGCCGACCCGGCCGGTCTCACCGGTCGAGTACGGCGGGAAGTTGTAGTGGTGCAGGTAGCGCTTGCGCGTCTCCGGCCCCAGCTGGTCGATCTGCTGCTCCATCCGGAGCATGTTCAGCGTGGTGACACCCATGATCTGGGTCTCGCCGCGCTCGAACAGCGCCGAGCCGTGCGCCCGCGGGACGACCTCGACCTCGGCCGACAGCGGCCGGATGTCGGTCAGCCCGCGGCCGTCGATCCGGACCTGGTCGGTCAGGATCCGGCGGCGGATCAGCTTCTTGTTCAGCGCCCGGAAGGCGTTGCCCAGCTCGGACTCGCGCCCGGTGAAGCGCTCGCCCAGCTTGTCCAGCACCGACGCCTTGATCTCGTCGGTGCGGGTCTCCCGCTCCTGCTTGCCGGCGATGGTCAGCGCCTGCGCCAGCTCCTGCTCGACGGCCTCGGAGACGGCCTCGAAGGCGTCCGGCTGGTAGGCCGGGAACACCGGGTAGTCGGCGGTCGGCTTGGCCGCGACGTCGGCCAGCTGCTGCTGGGCGACGCACAGGCTGCGGATGAACGGCTTGGCCGCCTCCAGCCCGTCCGCGACGACGGCCTCGGTCGGGGCGGCGGCGCCGCCGGCGACGAGATCGATCGTGTTCTCGGTGGCCTCGGCCTCGACCATCATGATCGCGACGTCGTCACCGACGATCCGGCCCGCGACGACCATGTCGAACGCGGCCCGCTCGAGCTGGTCGTGGGTCGGGAAGGCGACCCACTGGGACGACGGCGCGGCGTCGGTGCCGTCGCCCGCGATCAGCGCGACCCGGACGCCGCCGACCGGGCCGGAGAACGGCAGGCCGGCGAGCTGGGTGGACGCCGACGCGGCGTTGATCGCCACGACGTCGTAGGGGTCCTTCGGGTCGAGCGACATGACCGTCACGACGACCTGGATCTCGTTGCGCAGGCCGTCCACGAAGGACGGGCGCAGCGGGCGGTCGATCAGGCGGCAGGTCAGGATCGCGTCGGTGCCCGGGCGGCCCTCGCGGCGGAAGAACGAGCCGGGGATCCGGCCCGCGGCGTACATCCGCTCCTCGACGTCCACCGTCAGCGGGAAGAAGTCGAACTGGTCCTTCGGCCGCTTGGAGGCGGTCGTCGCGGACAGCAGCATGGTCTCGTCGTCCAGGTAGGCGACGACGGATCCGGCGGCCTGCCGGGCGAGCCGGCCGGTCTCGAACCGGACGGTGCGGGTGCCGTGGGCACCGTTGTCGATGACGGCGGTGCTCTCGTGCACGCCGTCCTCAGAGATGACGTCAGTCATACGGGGATGTCTCTCCTCGTCGTTGGGAGTGTGTCTCGGCTCCCCACCACCGACGACGTCCGGCTCGATCCCCTGCTGGGCCGGTCTTCGATCGAAGCCCCCGGCAACGCGTGTTCCCGGGAGCCACTACCGAGGACCGGCGGATGCCCGGTCGTCCCGCGGTGGGTGGGGTTTCAGTTGTGGAACGACCCGGCACCGGGGATCCGGTGCCGGGTCGACGGTGCGGGTCTAGCGGCGCAGACCCAGCTTCTCGATCAGTGCGCGGTACCGCGCGACGTCGACCGCACGCAGGTACTTGAGCAGCCGGCGACGACGACCGACCAGCAGCAGCAGGCCGCGCCGGCTGTGGTGGTCGTGCTTGTGCTGCTTCAGGTGCTCGGTCAGACCGATGATGCGCTGCGTCAGCAGCGCCACCTGGGCCTCGGGGGACCCGGTGTCGGTGGCGTGGGTGCCGTACTTCTCGAGCGTGCTCTTCTTCTCGGCCGTGGACAGGGCCACTGCAACTCCTTCATCGTGTCGACGGTCCGTGGTGCCGTACCACCTCGGAACGGGTGGCAGGTAGTCGGTCGCGGCCGCCACGGACTGCAGCCGGACCCGGGTGAAACGGTACCAGCGCCCCACTTCCGGACCGTCGCCGACCCGCGGGGCGGGCGGCTCAGCGGGGCAGCCGGGCGGCCAGGCCGTCCAGCACGATCGCCAGCTTGACCGGATAGGCGCCGCGCGGCGCGGCGATCAGCCCGCGCATGCCGGGATCGTCCCGCCAGGCCCGGTCCTGCGCGGCCCGGTCGAGCCCCTCCAGCGCGGCCGCGGTGTCCAGCGCCAGGTCGGCCACCATGTCCAGGGCGACCAGCGCGTCCGCCGGGGCGAACCCGTGGCCTTCGAGATCCGCCCGGACCCGCCCGACCTCGGCGACCACCGCGGCCGGCGGCGCCGGCAGGCTCCTGATCAGCCCGGCCGCCCCCGGCCGGCGCCCGGCCAGCTCCCAGAAGGTGTCCCCCCAGGCGGTGAGCAGCTCCCGCCAGCCGGTCCCGGCCCGGGGCCAGTCGGCCTCCCGGGCGAGCCGGTCGGCGGCCGCGGCGAGCAGGTCGTCCCGGTCGCGGACGTGCCCGTAGAGCGTCGAGTGGTGCACGCCCAGGTGGGCGGCGACGGCGGTGAGCGTGAGCGAGCCGGGCCCGACCTCCAGCGCCGCGACGGCGATCCGGTCCCGGTCGACGACCGCCGGCCGGCCGCGGCGACGCCCGGGAGGAGGCATGCCGTCATCGTCGCACGGTGGCCGGTTGACCTTCCGGCACATTTTCCCACAGACTGTGAATTAGCTGAGCCTCACCTCATCACCGGCTCCCCGAACCGAGGATCGGACCCATGCGCCCCCTCCCCCGCGCGGCCGCCGCGCTCGTCCTCCTGCTGCTCGCCGGGTGCTCGGGCGGGACCGTCGCCGCCGCGCCGGAACCCGCCGGCACCCGCACCGTCACCCACGAGCGCGGCACCGTCGAGGTCCCGGCCGACGCCCGGTCGGTCGTCGCGCTCGACGAGTACGCCGGGCTCAACCTGCTCACCGTCGGCGTCCGGCCGGCCGCCGTGTTCGGCGGCCTGTCCTCCGAGCTCGCGGCGACCGTCCTGGGCGACGCCGGGATCGCCGTCACCCCGGCCCCGACGATGATCACCAGCCCGGACCTGGAGGCGATCGCCGCCGCCGCGCCGGACGTCATCGTCCTGACCTCCCCCGGATCGCTGCTCGACACCACCTACCCGCAGCTGTCCGCCGTCGCACCGACCGTCGTGCTGCCGTTCGAGGGCGACTGGCGGGAACCGGTCCGGGTGGCCGGGGCCGCGTTCGGCGTCGAGGACCGGGCCGCGGCCGTGGTCGGCGTCCTGGAGGACCGGCTGGCCGCGCTGCGCGAGGTGACCGCGCGGCAGCCGCTGGAGCTGTCGGTGCTCGGCTCGTTCCAGGACATGCTCTACTCCCCGGCGCCGGCGAACCCGGGCTCCCGGCTGGTCGCCGACGCCGGCATCACCCGGCCGGAACCGGAGCTCGCGGCCGCCGCGGGGGCCTCGGCGTCGACCGTCCCGGTGTCCGCCGAGACCCTCCCCGGGCACGACGCGGACGTCGTCGTCGTGCTCGGCGGGTCGATCTACGACGCCGACGCGGTCACCGGGCTGCCCACCTTCGCCGCGCTGACCGCGGCCCGGGCCGGGCGGACCACCGTCGCGGTCGGCGAGATGTGGGCGGGCGGCACCGCGCTGGCGACCTGGTGGGTGCTCGACGACCTCATCGCGCTGACCGGCGGTGAGCTCGCGCTGGGCACCGTCGGCGACGGCCCGGCCCGGGCGGCCGCGCTGCAGGCGGCGGCGGACACCGCGGGCTGATCCTCACCGGCCCAGCGGGACCCGGTGCACGACGCGGTACACCGGGGCACCCGCCGGATCACCGCCCGCCGGGGCACCGTGCGCCGGATCGCTGCGCACCAGCAGCGCCTCGGCAGGCGTCCACCACGGCCCCGGGGCCGGGTCCGGGTCCGTCCGCTCCCCCGGCGGCGCGGCCCGCTCCGCGGTGCGGGAGCGGCGGGCCAGGGTCAGGTGCGCCCGGAACCCGGCCGGCCCGGCCCCGGCCCGGGCCGCCAGGCCGGCCAGGGCGCCCGCGGGCTGCACCCCCGCCCACAGCACGCCAGGGAAGCGGCCGGTCCCGGCGAGCCGCAGCCGCGGCGCCGCGGCCCCGGCCAGTGCCGTGTCGAGCGCACCGGCGAGCCGCGCCGGATCGTCCTCGCCGTGGAAGCACAGCGTGACGTGCCAGTTCTCCGGGGGCACCGGCCGCCATCCGCCCCCCGGCGGCCAGGGCCGCTGCGCCAGGGCCGCCCGGAGGGCCGCCACCACCGGGGCCGGCGGCCACAGCGCCGTGAACAACCGCATCGTCCCTCCAGGGTCGCCGTCCGCTGATCGTCGCACCGCTCAGCGCCGGGACGCGGCCCGGCGCAGCACCTCGGCCAGCTCCGGGAACGAGGTCGCCAGCTCCGCCGCCGCGGCGACCAGCCGGGCCGGGCTGCTCACCCCGCGCAGCGCGTCGTCCGGGTGCGGGGCCGCGTCCCGGCCCGGGGTGCGGGCCCGGGCCGGTGACGGCGACGGATCGGCGCCGCAGCAGCAGCCGGCGTCGGCACCCCACGGGGTGGCCGTGGCCCGGACCCGGTCCAGCAGACCGGCCACCTCGCCGGGCGGCACCGGTCCCCGGGAGACCCGCCGGTCCAGCGCCACCATCCGGCCCAGCACCGCCGGATCGCCGATCTTCACCCGGCGCGCGCCGGACAGCTGGCTGAGCATCGCCGGGCTCAGCCCCAGCGCCGTCGCGAGCCGGGCCTGGGTGATCCCCAGTGCGGTCGTGAGCCGGTGCACCCGCTCCCCCAGCGGCTCGCCGTAGAGCTCGCGCTGCCGGGCGCGGTTCTCCGCCAGCGGGTCGCGATCGGGCCGGTCGGCGGGCACGTCGTCCATGCCCCGATCCTCGGGCCGCAGCCGCCCCCGGCGGAGCGCTTCGAGCCGGGGAGGGGGTTTCCACTCAACGCCCGCCCGGCACGGTGGATCAGGCCGGTTCGTCGTCCGGGCCGAGCGCGCCGCCGGAGGCGGTGAGGATCGTCCGGGTGTCCGCGACGTCCTTGCCCATCTGCGCGATCAGCGGCTCGACGCCGTCGAAGTGCTCCTGACCGCGCAGCCGCTCGACGAACTCGACGCCGACCTCGTGCCCGTAGAAGTTCTCGTCGACGTCGAGCACGTAGGCCTCGACGGTGCGCACCCGGCCGGAGAACGTCGGGTTGGTGCCGACCGAGATCGCGGTCATCAGCCTGCGGTCGCCGATCCGGAACCAGCCGGCGTAGACGCCGTCCGCGGGGATCGCGGTGTGCGGCGGGCAGGCCACGTTGGCGGTCGGGAAGCCCAGGTCGCGGCCGCGCTTGTGGCCGTGCACGATCACCCCGTCCACCCGGTGCCAGCGGCCCAGCGCGTGCGCGGCGTCCCGCACGGCCCCGGCGTCGATGCAGGACCGGATGTAGGTGGAGGAGAAGGTCACGTCGTTCTCCGAGATCAGGTCCAGTGCCTCGCAGGAGAACCCGAACCGGCGGCCCAGCTCCTCCAGCGCAGGCACGTCGCCGGCCGCCCGGTAGCCGAAGGTGAAGTTGCTGCCCACCACGACGACCGCGGTGTGCAGCCGGTCCACCAGGATCTCGTGCACGAACCCGGCGGGCTCGGTCCGGGAGAGCTGCTCGGTGAACGGGATGACGCAGAACACGTCGGCGCCGCGCTCGGCGACCAGCTCGGCGCGCCGGTCCAGGGTGGACAGCCGGGCCGGGTGGGTGCCCGGCCGGATCAGCTCCGCCGGGTGCGGGTCGAAGGTCACCACGACGGCCGGCAGGTCGCGCTCGCGGGCCCGCCGCACGGCCCGGTCGATCAGCTCGCGGTGCCCGCGGTGTACCCCGTCGAACACGCCGATGGTGACGACGCACCGCCCCCAGCCGGGCGGAACGGCCTCCAGACCACGCCAGCGCTGCACGGCCGCGAGCCTACGGAACGGCTCCCCGGCCCCCGCGGTCAGCCCGCCGGTGCCAGCACCACGACCGGGCGGGCGGAGCTGCCGCGGTCGGCCATCAGGGCGAGCGCGGCACCGTCCGGCCCGAACACGCCGTAGGTGCCGGGGATCCCGGCGGCGGGCAGCGACCGGCCGATCCGGACGTCGGTGGCGGCGGTGTCGTCGACGTCCACCCGGGGGAACGCCGTCGTGACCGCGGCCGCGAGGTCCAGCGACAGCCCGGGCGCGGCGGCCAGCTCCTCGACGGTGCGGGCGTGCTCCAGGGTGAAGGGCCCGACCCGGGTGCGGCGCAGCGCCGTCAGGTGCCCGCCGGTCCCGAGCGCGGCACCGAGATCGCGGGCGAGCGCCCGGACGTAGGTGCCCGAGGAGCACTCGACGGTCACGTCGAGATCCAGGAACGGCCCGTCCCGGCGGAGGGCCAGCAGCTCGAAGGCCGACACGGTGACCGGCCGGGCCGGGATCACCACGGTCTCGCCGTCGCGCACCCGCTGGTAGGCCCGCTTGCCGTCGATCTTGACCGCGGACACCGCGCTCGGGACCTGCTCGATGTCCCCGGTCAGCCGGGCCATCTCCGCGCGGACCTCGTCCGCGCCGGCGTCGACCGGCACCGGTTCGCCCAGCGGGTCGCCCTCGGCGTCGTCGGTGTCGGTGCCGAGGCCCAGCCGGACCGTCGCGGTGTAGGCCTTGGTGTCCAGCGACAGGTGGCCGAGCAGCTTGGTCGCCCGCTCGATCCCGACGACGAGCACGCCGGTCGCCATCGGGTCCAGGGTGCCGGCGTGCCCGACCTTGCGGGTGCCCATGATCCGGCGCAGCTTCCCGACGACGTCGTGGCTGGTGGGCCCACGATCCTTGTCGACGATCACGAGGCCGGGCGGCGGGGGCGGGACGCGGGGTGGCACGGGCGACGATCGTAGGAGCAGGCGCTCAGCGCGCCAGCCGGTACCCGACCCCGCGGACGGTCAGCACCACGTCGCGCTCGCCGAGCTTGGACCGCAGCGACGCCACGTGCGCCTCCAGCGTGCGGGCCGCGGAGGCGTCGGCGATCCCCCAGACCTGCTCGAGCAGCTCGGTGCGCGGCAGCACCGCGCCCTCCCGGCGGGCGAGCGCGGCGAGCAGGTCGAACTCCTTGCGGGTCAGCGCGATCTCGGCGCCGCCCGCGGTGACCGCGCGACGGTCCAGGTCGACGATCACGTCGCCGACGGTCACGGTGGCCGCGACCGCCGCACCGGTGGCGCGGCGGAGCACAGCGTCGATCCGGGCCAGCAGCTCCTCGGTGGAGATCGGCTTCACCAGGTAGTCGTCGGCGCCGGAGCGCAGGCCCTGCACCCGGGCCGCGACGTCGCCGCGGCCGGTGATCGCCAGGATCGGCACCCGGGAGCGCTCCCGGATCTCCCGGCAGACGCCGAGACCGTCGCGGTCGGGCAGTCCCATGTCGAGCAGGACCACGTCCGGTTCCCGCTCGGCGACCGCGGCCAGCGCGGCCGTGCCGCTGCCGACCAGCTCGGTCGGGAACCCGTTCCGGACCAGGCTGCGCCGCAGCGCATCGCCCAGGATCGGGTCGTCCTCGACCAGGAGCACGCGCACGTCACCAGCCTAACCGTGCTTCCTCAAGGGTTCCTCAAACCCGGTGCCCGTTCCGTTGCAGCGGCTCACGGTCGGCCCGCAGTGTTCTCGCACCGAACGCGTCGAGGAGGACGGACATGGCCGAGGTTGGCACTGCAGCCGGCTCACCCGGGCAGGGGGCCACCCCCACCCGCCGGAAGAAGAAGGTCTACACCCAGCTCTGGTTCTGGGTGATCATCGGTATCGCCGCGGGCATCGCGCTGGGCCTCGTCGCCCCGGACGCGGCGAAGCAGTTCAAGTGGCTCGCGGACACCTTCATCCAGATGATCAAGGTGATCGTCGGCCCGGTGATCTTCTGCACGGTCGTCGTGGGCATCGCCTCGCTCGGCAACCTGGCCCGGGCCGGCGGGCTGGCGCTGCGGGCGCTGGCCTACTTCCTGCTGATGACGGTGATCGCCCTGTCGATGGGCCTGATCGCCGCGAACGTCTTCCAGCCCGGCGCCGGTTTCGAGGCCGCGCCGACGCCGGAGCAGCTCGAGCAGGCCTCCGAGCAGTTCCAGACCGGCAGCTCGGAGTCCGGCGTCATCCCCTTCATCCAGGACTCGCTGCTCCCGCAGAGCTTCTTCGGCCCGTTCGTCGACAACTCGGTGCTGCAGGTGCTGGTGCTGGCGATCCTGACCGCCTGCGCCATCTCGTCGCTGAACGACGGCCTGCGCACCCGCCTGGTCGGCGGCATCGAGTCGATCGCCCAGGTCATCTTCGGCATCATCAAGATCATCATGTGGGCGGCGCCGGTCGCCGCGTTCGGCGGCATGGCCTACACGGTCGGCCAGTTCGGTTCGGCGTCGCTGGCCAACCTGGCGCTGCTGATGGCGGTCTTCTGGGGCACCTGCGCGGTGTTCGTCGTGGTGGTGCTGGGGATCGTGTCCCGGATCGCCGGGTTCAGCATCTTCAAGGTCATCCGGCTGGTGAAGGACGAGCTGCTGATCATCGTCGGCACCTCGTCGTCGGAGTCGGTGCTGCCGCGGCTGCTCACCAAGCTGCAGTCGGCGGGCGCGTCCAAGCAGACCGTCGGCATGGTCATCCCGACCGGCTACTCGTTCAACCTCGACGGCACCTGCATCTACCTGACCCTGGGTGCGCTGTTCATCATCCAGGCCGGCGGCGCGTCGCTGCCGATCGGCGTGCAGATCGGCCTGGCCGTGCTGATGGTGCTCACCTCGAAGGGCGCCGCCGGCGTCACCGGTGCCGGCCTGGTCACCCTGGCCGCGTCGCTGCAGGCGTTCGGCGGTGAGTTCTTCACCCCGGAGGCGATCGTCGTCGGGCTGGCCCTGATCGTCGGCATCGACCGCGTGATGTCCGAGGGCCGGGCGCTGACCAACTGCATCGGCAACGTCGTCGCGACCCTGGTCGTCGCCCGCTGGAACGGCGAGCTGGACCGCGAGCGGCTCACCGCGGTGCTCGACGACCCGACGCTGGTCGAGGCCGACATGGAGGCCGCGCACGGCAGCTCGCCGGCGCCGGTGGAGCCCGCCGCCGGGGACGAGGAGCCCCGCGAGAAGGTCGGCGCGAACGCCTGACCCGGCGGCCCGCCTCCCCGTGACCGGCTCCCGGACCACCCTGCCACCCCCGCGGTGGCAGGGTGGTCCCGTGCGCCGGCCATCGCGTCCCTCCCTGCGCCGGTCCCGGCTGGTGCGACGGCTGTTCGTGCTGCAGGTGGTGACGGTGCTGCTGACCGTCGGGAGCCTCACCGCGCTCGGCGTCGTCGGGGCCCGGGAGCTGGAGCACGACGCCGCGGCCCGGCTCACCACCGCCACCGCGCTGAGCGTGGCCGCGGACCCGGAGGTCGTCGAGGCGCTGCGGGCCGGCGGCGACGTGGACGCGCTGTCCGCGCGGCTGCAGCCGGTCGCCGAGCGGATCCGGATCGCGACCGGCACCAGCTTCATCGTCGTCATGTCCCCGGACGGCATCCGGTACAGCCACTACGACCCGACCCGGATCGGCGGCCCCTACCAGGGCAACATCGCCCCGGCGCTGGCCGGGCGCACCGACACCGAGATCTACCCGGGCACCCTGGGCCCGTCGGTCCGCACCGTCACACCGGTCGTCATGGACGGGCGGATCGCCGCCGTCGTCTCGGTGGGGGTGCTGCAGACCCGGATCTCAGACCTGGCACTGCGCTGGCTGCCCGCGATCGTCGTCGCCGCCGGGACCGCCCTGCTGCTCGGGCTCGGGCTCGCCGCGCTGCTGGCCCGGCGGCTGCGCCGGCAGACCCTCGGCCTGGAACCCGAGGAGATCACCGCCGCCTACACCCATCACGAGGCGGTGCTGCACGCCGTCGGCGAGGGCCTGCTGGTCGTCGACGGCGACGGCCGGCTGGTCGTGGTGAACGCCGAGGCGCTGCGGCTGCTCGCCCCGGCGGACCCCCGCGACGCCGCCCCGGGGCGGCCGCTGTCCGGGCTCGGGATCGATCCCGCGGTGCTGTCCGTGCTCCGGCGCGGGCTGCGCGAGAACCTGCACGACGCGACCGCGCTCGCCGGGGAGCGGATGCTGCTGGTCAACAGCAGGCACGCCGGTCCGGCCGCAGGCCCCGGCACCCGGGTGTTCACCCTGCGCGACCGCACCGAGCTCGCCGGGGTGCTGCGCGAGCGGGATCTCGCCCGGGACAAGGTCGCCGCGCTGTCCGGTCAGGCACACGAGTTCGCGAACCGGCTGCAGACCGTGCTCACCCTGATCGAGCTCGGCGACACCTCGGACGCCGCCGCCGCGGGTTCCGCGGCGCTCGACCGGACCCGCGGCCCCGGGGCACGGGTCACCGCCGAGGTCCACGACCCGGTGCTCGCCGCCCTGCTCGCCGACAAGGCCTGGCAGGCCGCCGAGTACGACGTCGCCTTCGAGGTCACCGACGCCTGCGATCCCGGCGTGCTGCCCGACCAGCGGCTCCCGTTCGCCGCCGACGATCTCGTCTCGCTGGTCGGGAACCTCGTCGACAACGCCATCGAGGTGGTCGCCGAGCTCCCCCGCGACACCGAGCGCCGGGTCTCGGTCACCCTCCGCACCACCGGCGACGAGCTGCTCGCCGAGGTCGCCGACAGCGGTCCCGGGGTGCCCGAGGAGACCGCGAGCGAGCTGTTCACCTTCGGGTTCAGCACCCGCGCGACGCCGGAGGGCCGGCCGCGCGGGATCGGGCTCGCCCTGGTCGACCGGATCACCCGGCGGCTCGGGGGGACGGCCGCCGTCGGGACCCGGGACGACGGCAGCGGCGCCGTCTTCACCGTCCGGCTCCCGCTGGTGGGGCGGGCCCCGGCGCCCGGTCCCACGGGCTCGCCCTCCGTGCACTGACCGCCGGGTGCGACACCCCGACCGGCCGCCCGGGCCTCCGGTTCGCTCAGCCCCGCACCGCGCCGGGCACCGCCCACCGCCCCGACCAGGTCCGCCACCCCACCGCGACCAGCCGGATCACCATGAAGGCGGCGAGCCCGGTCCAGATCCCGACCAGCCCCCAGCCGAGGAGCAGCGACAGCCAGATCAGCGGCAGGAACCCGCCCAGCGCGGCGAGCAGCGTCGTCGTGCGCAGGAAGGCGGCGTCCCCGGCGCCGAGGAGCACGCCGTCGAGGGCGAAGACCACCCCGGCGATCGGCTGCAGCGCGGTGAAGAACCACCACGCCGCCGGGATCGTCGCGAGCACCAGCGGGTCGGTCGTGAACACCCCCGGCAGTACCGGGTAGAGCGCGGCGAACACGACCGCGAAGACGCAGCCCAGAAGCAGCCCGTAGCGGGTCACCCGGGCGGCGACGGCGCGGGCCCGCACCGTGTCGGCGGCGGTCCGGGCGGCGCCGAGGGCGGATCCGACGAGCGCCTGGGCGGCGATCGCGACGGCGTCGAGCACCAGCGCCTGGAACACCCACAGCTGCAGCACGATCTGGTGCGCGGCGACCGATCCGGCCCCGAACCGGGCGGCCACCGCGGTCGCGGACAGGAAGCACGCCTGGAAGCCGAGCGAGCGGATCACCAGGTCGCGGCCCATCGTGGCCTGGGCGCGCAGCACCGCGGTGTCCGGGGCGAGCCGGACCGGATCGGACGCAGGCGCCCGGCGCCGCTCGACGGCCAGCGCCCGCAGGAAGAACGACGCCGACACGGTCTGGGCGACGACGTTCGCGACCGCCGAGCCCTCCAGCCCCCAGCCGTCCCAGTCCCCGGCGCCGTGCACCAGGAACGGGCACAGCACCGCGGACAGCGCGTTGCCGGCGATCACGTAGCGCATCGGGCGCACGGTGTCCTGCACGCCGCGCATCCAGCCGTTCCCGGCGAGGGTGATCAGCACCATCGGTGCGCCGAACAGCGCGATCCGCAGCCAGCCTGCGGCCCCGTCGGCGATCTCACCGCTGCCGGCGAGCGCCCGGGTGACCGGCCCGGCGACCAGCTGCCCGATCCCGATCACGAGCAGCCCGACGGCGACCGCCAGCCACGTCGCCTGCATCCCCTCGGTGACGGCGGCGGACCGGCGCCCGGCGCCGTAGAAGCGCGACGCGCGGGCCGTCGTCCCGTAGGACAGGAACGTCAGCTGGGTGGTGACCTGTGCGAACAGCACACCGGCGACGGCCAGGCCGGCCAGCGGGACCGCCCCGAGCCGGCCGACGACGGCGGTGTCGACGAGCAGGTACAGCGGCTCGGCGGCCAGCACCGGCAGCGCCGGGACGGCGAGCCGCAGGATGTCCCGCGCCCCGCCGGGGGTGCGGGTGCGTCCGGGCACCGGTCAGCGTCGGGGACGGCGGCAGAGGAAGCAGAACGCCGGTGGGACGTTGCGCCACACCGTCCGGGTCATCACGACCTCGTCGAACGTCTCGGTCAGGGTCGCCCGGAACCGGCGGGCCGAGGACATCGGCAGGGTGTGCGAGTAGGCGAAGGTGGTGAAGGCGCCGGTGTCGCCGATCACGTCGACCACCTGGCCGAGGATCTCCCGCTGGCCCTCCCGGTCGAACAGCGACCAGGGCAGCCCGGAGATCACCGCGTCGACCCGCTCGATGCCGCGCTCGGCCAGCAGCTCCCCCAGCTTGCGGGCGTCACCGTTGATCACCTCGACGTCCGGGTGCCTGCGCTGCAGGTAGCCGGCCATGCCCGGGTCCAGTTCGACGGCCAGGTGCCGCCCCTCCGGGGACAGCCGGCGGGCCACCTCCCCGGTCACCGCCCCGGTGCCGGGACCCAGCTCGACGACGACGGGCCTGCCGTGCCCGGGCGCGACCCGGGCCAGCTTCTCGGACAGACGCCGCGAGCTCGGCCAGACGGCGCCGACGCGCACCGGGTTGCGGACCCATGCACCGAGGAACTCCCGCCACCCGCTGCTGTCTCCGTGGCCGTCCGGGGCCGGAACGGGCTGCGAACTCACACGAACCTCCTGAGGTGATCGGCGGACACGCTACGGCGCGCAGGGACCGCGCGCGGGACCGGCCCGGTTCCTACCGCGCCCGGATGGCGTACCGGTGTACGCCGGTGGGCGGGCGGTGGTCAGCCGGTCGCGCTCGCCAGCTCGGCGCGCAGCAGGGTGAGGAGCTCGTCGCGGGTGCCGCCGCGCTCGAACCCGGCCGCGGCCGGGTGCCCGCCGCCGCCGAGCGCGGTCGCCACCCGGGACAGGTCCGGGGAGCCGGTGCCGCGCAACGACACCGACCACATGTCCGGCTCGCTCTCGGTGAGCAGTGCGGCCACCCCGTCGCCCGCCGTCGCGAGCAGCTGCCCGACGACGGTGAGGGTCTGGTCCCGGAACCGGGTGGCGGTGTCGACGTCGACGGCCGCCCACACCAGCCCGGCACCGCCGGCCGCGGCGGGCTCCCGCCGCGCCCCGGCGAGCACCGCGGCCTGGGCGGCCAGCCAGCCGAACGGGCGGGTCCCGGTGAGCTCGCGCATCAACCCGCGCGGTTCGGCGCCGGCGTCGACCAGTTCCGCGCCGAGGCGCAGCGCCTCCGAGCCGCCCCAGCGGAACCCGCCGGTGTCGGTGTAGAGCCCGGCGAACAGCGCGCGGGCCAGCACCGGATCGAGCTCGGTGCCGAGCTCGCCGAGGACGGCCCGGACCAGCAGCACGGTGGCCGGCGCCGCCGGATCGACCAGGTGCCGGGTGGCGAACGGGGTGAACGACGCGTGATGGTCGACCGCGAGGGACTCCCGGGCGGTGTCCAGCCGGCCGGCCAGGTCACCGAGCCGGTGCGCCGACGACACGTCGCAGGTCACCAGCAGGTCGGGCGCGGCGGGCGCGCTCGTCGACGGGACGACCAGGCCGTCCGGATCGAGGACGGCGAGGCTCGCCGACACCGGATCCGGCCCGCCGAAGGAGACGGTGGCCGGTACGCCCGCCCGGTGCAGCGCGGTGGCGAGCGCGATCGCGCTGCCCGCGGCGTCGGCGTCCGGCCGGACGTGCCCGACGACGAGCACGTCGCGGGCCGCCCGCAGCACCGCCGCGGCCCCGGCCGGGTCGACCGGGCCGGGACCGGGCAGCGGCTGGTCCGATCCGGGCCCGCTCACTCCGACTCGGAGTCGCGCGGGGCCCGGTAGGGATCGGCGTCACCGGCCGGCGACGCCGACGCGGCCAGCCGGGCCACCTCGGCGTCCGAGGCGCGGGTGCGGGCCAGCAGCTCCTCCATCCGCCGGGCCTCGTCCGGGACCTGGTCCAGGACGAAGGCGAGGCTGGGGGTGTGCCGGACCCCGGTCTGCTGGCCGACCCGGCTGCGCAGCACGCCGGTCGCGCTGTCCAGCGCGGCCGCGGCGCCCGCGGTGTCCGGTGCCTCGTCCAGCGACGCCCCCATCACGGTGTAGTAGACGGTCGCCTCCCGCAGGTCGCCGGTGACCCGGGTGTCGGTGATCGTGACCATCGACAGCCGCGGGTCCTTGACCTCGTGTTCCAGCGCCTCGGCGACGATCTGCGAGATCCGCTTGGCGAGCTTGCGTGCGCGCGCGTGGTCGACCATGTCGTGCTCCTTCCACCGGCATTTCCGCGGCAGAGTCTATGCGCGGCGGCCGGTCGGGTGGCGCGCGCGCAGCGTCGGTTCAGTCGTCGGTTCGGTCGTCGGCCCAGCGATCGGCCCGGTCGTCGGCCCAGCGATCGGCCCAGGCATCGGCCCGGTCGTCGGCCCGGTCATCGGCCCGGTCATCGGCCCGGTCGCAGGTTCGGTCATCGGCTCAGTCGTCCGGGCCGATCAGCCGGGTCCGGGCGGACAGCAGTTCGAGTTCGGGACGGCCCGCGACCAGCCGCTCGCAGCGCTCCAGCAGGGCCCGCGCGTGCGCCGGGTCGCCGGACACACAGCTGACCCCGATCAGCGCCCTGCGGTACAGCTCCTGGTGGCCGGCCTCGGCGGCCGCCACCTCGAACCTGCGCAGCTCGGCCAGCAGCGGGCGCACCACCGACCGCTTCTGCTTCAGCGACCGGACGTCGCCGAGCAGCACGTCGCACTCCAGCGCGCCGACGTACATCGGACCTCCACGACGGGTGGACGGGAAACAGGCGGGGCGGCCGGTGTACACCGACCGCCCCGCCTGGCTGACCTGGGTCAGGCCCGCGGCTTCTCCCGCATCTCGAACGTCTCGATGACGTCGTCGACCTTGATGTCGGAGTAGCTGCCGAGCGTCAGACCGCACTCGTAGCCCTCACGGACCTCGACCACGTCGTCCTTGAACCGGCGCAGCGAGGACACCGGGAGGTTCTCGTGGATCACCCGCGAGTCGCGCAGCAGGCGCGCCCGGGCGTTCCGGCGGATCTCCCCGGAGGTGACGAGGCAACCGGCGATCGTGCCGAACTTGGAGGACTTGAAGACCTCGCGGACCTCCGCGCGGCCCAGCTCGACCTCCTCGTACTCCGGCTTCAGCATGCCCTTGAGGGCCGCCTCGATCTCGTCGATCGCCTGGTAGATCACCGAGTAGTAGCGGATCTCGACGCCCTCGCGGTTGGCCAGCTCGGTGGCCTTGCCCTCGGCACGGACGTTGAAGCCCATGACGATGACGTTGTCCGCGATGGCGAGGTTGATGTCGCCCTCGGTGATACCGCCGACGCCGCGGTGGATGACCCGCAGCTCGACCTCCTCACCCACGTCCAGCTTCATCAGGGCTTCCTCGAGCGCCTCGACGGTGCCCGAGTTGTCACCCTTGATGATCAGGTTGAGGGTGTTCGTCTCCTTCAGCGCGGCGTCCAGGTCCTCCAGGCTGACGCGCTTGCGACGGGACGCCAGCTCGGCGTTCCGCTCGCGGGCACGCCGCCGGTCGGCGATCTGGCGCGCCACCCGGTCCTCGTCGACGACGAGGAACGTGTCGCCCGCACCCGGGACCGACGTCAGGCCGATGACCTGCACCGGACGCGACGGGAGCGCCTCGGTGACGTCCGCGCCGTGCTCGTCGATCATCCGCCGGACGCGCCCGGAGGCGTCGCCCGCGACGACCGAGTCGCCGACCCGGAGCGTGCCGCGCTGGACCAGCACCGTGGCGACCGGGCCGCGGCCGCGGTCCAGGTGACCCTCGATGGTGACGCCCTGGGCGTCCATGTCGGGATTGGCCCGCAGGTCGAGCGCCGCGTCGGCGGTCAGCAGGATCGCCTCGAGCAGGGCCTCGATGTTGGTGCCCTGCTTCGCGGAGATGTCGACGAACATGGTGTCGCCGCCGTACTCCTCGGCCACCAGGTTGTACTCGGTGAGCTGCTGACGGATCTTGTCCGGGTTGGCGCCCTCGACGTCGATCTTGTTGACCGCGACCACGATCGGCAGGTCCGCCGCCTGGGCGTGGTTGATCGACTCGACGGTCTGCGGCATCACACCGTCGTCCGCCGCCACCACGATCACCGCGATGTCGGTGGACTTCGCACCACGGGCACGCATGGCGGTGAACGCCTCGTGACCCGGGGTGTCGATGAAGGTGATGAGCCGCTCCTCGCCCTCCAGCTCGGCCGGCACCTGGTACGCGCCGATGTGCTGGGTGATGCCGCCGGCCTCGCCCTCGCGGACGTTGGCCTTGCGGACCGTGTCCAGCAGGCGCGTCTTGCCGTGGTCGACGTGACCCATGACGGTGACCACCGGCGGCCGGGCCGCCAGCGCGTCCTCGTCGCCGAGGTCGCCGAACTCGATGTCGAACGACTCGAGCAGCTCGCGGTCCTCCTCCTCGGGGGACACGACCTGGACCCGGTAGTTCATCTCCTGGCCGAGCAGCTCCAGGACCTCGTCCGACACCGACGCCGTGGCGGTGACCATCTCACCGAGGTGGAACAACACCTGTACCAGCGATGCCGGGTTGGCGTTGATCTTCTCCGCGAAGTCGGTCAGCGACGCACCGCGGGGCAGCCGGATCGTCTCGCCGTTGCCCTTGGGCAGGCGGACGCCGCCCACCGAGGGCGCGGCCATCGAGTCGAACTCCTGGCGCTTCTGCCGCTTCGACTTGCGACCCCGCCGGGCGGGACCGCCGGGACGGCCGAACGCACCCGCGGCACCGCCGCGGCCACGACCGCCGCCACCACCGGGACGGCCACGGAAGCCGCCACCGGGAGGGGGTCCACCGGGACCGCCGCCGCCGGGACGGAAACCGCCACCGCCGCCGCCGCCACCGGGACCGCCGCGACCGCCACCGGGGCCACCACGACCGCCACCGGGACCGCCGGGGCCACCACGGCCGCCGCCGGGGCCACCACGGCCACCGGCGCCGGGCCGGCCCGCGGCCGGACGCGCGGGCATCATGCCCGGGTTCGGACGGGGCGGCATGCTGTTCGGCGACGGACGCGGGCCACCGGCACCGGGGGCACCGCCACCGGGACGCGGCGGACGCGGCGGGGCCTCACCGGAGCGTGCGGCCGGCGCGCTCGCGCCACCGCCGCCCTGCTGACCACCCTGCTGCGGCGCGGCCGGACGCGGGCCGGGCTTCGGCGAGCCCTGCCCGACACCGAACGGGTTGTTGCCGACCCGCGGCTGGCGCGGACCGGGCTTCGGCTGGCGGGCTCCGCCGTCACCACCCTGGCGCGGGCCGCCCTGGCCCTCGCCGGGACGACCGCCCTGCGGCGCCTGCCGGGGGCCGGGACGCGGACCCGGCTGACCGGTGCGCGGAGCGGCCGGGACCGACGCGTCGGCGGCCGGGGCCTGCGGCTGCGGGCCGGGCTTCGGCGCGGCCGGGCCGGGGCGCGGTGCGTCGGTCCGGGCGGCGGGCTGCTCGGGCCGGGCCGCCGGAGCGTCCTGGGCCGGGCCGGCCGGCCCGGCCGCGCCGGGGCGCCGGCCGGCCTTCGGCGCCGGACGCGAGGGCGAGGACGCCCCCGGGGTCGGGCCGGGCTTCGGGGCGCTCGGGCGGGACGGCGACGGGGCGCCGGAACCGCCGCGCGGCGCTGCGGCGCCGGGGCCACCGGCACGCGGGCGACCGGCGCCGGGGGCACCGGAGCCGCGGCGCTGACCGCCACCGGCGTTGCCGCCGCCTGCGGCCATCGCGTCGCGCAGCTTGCGCACGACGGGGGCCTCGACGGTGGATGAGGGGGACTTCACGTACTCCCCGAGGTCCTGCAGCTTGCTGAGGACCTGCTTACTGCTGATTCCGAGCTCTTTCGCGAGCTCGTGCACGCGGGCCTTGCCTGCCACTGCTCTCCTTGTCCTGACCGGAGGCCGGGCGGCAGCATCCCGCTCGACCTCGAACCTAGTGTCGAAGCACGTTCATGGTGCGATCTTCACTGCTGGCTCATGACTGGTCGACCTTGCTTCCTTCCGATGACGGGCCGGGGAGGCTCCCTGACCCCTGCTGATCCTGGATCCGGATCCGTACGGCCGTGGCGTCCAGTGGAGCTCGGACGCGCAACGCCCGGCTGAACGCCGAGCGGCGCTCGGCGCGGTCCAGGCACCCCGTCGCGGGGTGCAACCAGGCACCCCGGCCGGGGAGGCGGCGGCGAGGATCCGGGACGAGATGTCCGTTCTCCGCGACCACCCGCAACAGTGCGTCGGCCCGTTCCCGGGTCCGGCACCCCACACAGGTCCGGATCGGGATCGACCGGGGACGTGCGGGCGACGGACCGCGACCGCGGACCGTCTGTGAGTGTAGCGCAGAGGACGGACCGGGCATTCCCTCGCCCGCCCCTGCCGCACACCCGGCTACGACGACACCTCGACCGGGTCACCGCCCGGGCCGACCGGGTCGCGCGGGTCCGCGTCGCTCCGGATGTCGATCTTCCAGCCGGTCAGCCGGGCGGCCAGGCGGGCGTTCTGCCCCTCCTTGCCGATCGCCAGCGACAGCTGGAAGTCCGGGACGACGACGCGGGCGATCCGGGCGCGCTCGTCCAGCACCGTGACCGAGACCACCTTGGACGGTGAGAGCGCGTTGCCGACGAACTCGGCGGGGTCCTCGGACCAGTCGATGATGTCGATCTTCTCGCCGGCCAGCTCGGCCATCACGCCGCGGACCCGGGCGCCCATCGGACCGATGCACGCGCCCTTCGCGTTGAGCCCCGGGCGGGTGGAGCGGACCGCGATCTTGGACCGGAAGCCGGCCTCGCGGGCCACCGACACGATCTCGACGGTCCCGTCGACGAGCTCGGGGACCTCCAGCGCGAACAGCTTGCGGACCAGGTTCGGATGGGTGCGCGACAGCGTGATCGAGGTCCCGCGCGGGCCGCGGTTCACGCCGATCACGTAGCAGCGGATCCGGTCCCCGTGCCGGTAGACCTCGCCCGGCACCTGCTCGGCCGCGGGCAGCACGGCCTCCGTCCCGCCGGACCCGCCGAGCGCCACGACGACCATGCCGCGGGCGTTCGCCCGGGCGTCGCGCTGCACGACCCCGGCGACGATCTCGCCCTCCTTGGTGGCGAACTCGCCGTAGGTGCGCTCGTGCTCGGCGTCCCGCAGCCGCTGGACGATCACCTGGCGGGCGGTGGTCGCGGCGACCCGGCCGAAGCCGTCCGGGGTGTCGTCGAACTCGGGACCGGGGGTGCCGTCCTCGGCCCGGTCGGCGGCGTCGCGGGCGAGCACCCGGACGACCCCGGTCTTGCGGTCGATCTCGACCCGGGCGTCCGGATGGTGGCCGTCGGTGTGCTTGTAGGCGGTCAGCAGCGCCGTCTCGATGGCGTCGAGCACCGTCTCGAACGGGATCTCCTTGTCCCGCTCGATGGCCCGCAGCGCAGGGATGTCGACGTTCACCGGTTCTCCTCGTTCGCGCTGTCCGTACTTCCCTCGCCGGCGCCGAGCAGCGCGGCCTCGCCCGCCGGGGCGGGCTTGAACTCGATCTGCACCTGGGCGTGCTCCACGTCGGCGTAGGCGATCTCGCGCAGCTCCGGCTTCCGGCCGGGCACCGCGACCTCGACCCGGTCGTCCCCGGCCCGGCCGATCCTGGCCTCCAGGGTGTCCCCGCCGGTCAGAGTGATCCGCGCCAGGCGCAGGAAGTTCCGCTGCCAGTGTCGGGGACGGGTGAGCGGCCGGTCCACCCCGGGCGAGGTGACCTCGAGGGTGTAGGAGCCCTCGATGAGGTGCTCGTGCGGGTCCAGCTCGGCGGCGGCGGTCCGGCTGAGCCGGGCGATGACGTCCAGGTCGATGCCGGTGGCCGGGGAGCTCTCCGGCAGGTCGACGACGAGCTTCACCGCGTGCCGCCTCCCGGCGGTGCGGACCTCGACGGCGTCGATCTCCAGCCCGGCCTCCAGGACCACCGGCTCGAGCACGCCGCGCAGCTGGTCTGCCAGCGCTGCGGGGTCCGGACTGCGCATCGGGTGACTCTCCTCGTGATCGCGTCGGTCGGCGGCCGTCGGGATGCCGACCCGGCCCGCACCGTCGCGACCGCAGCCGGGCACCCCGCTGCGCGGCGTGTCTCGGGTACGGGCACCGTCCGGCTCGGGCGGACGCGGACGACGGCAGGGGACGGCCGATGAGCCTAGCGCGTTCGATCGGGGCGCCCGCGGTCGCGGTGCGGTCCTCCGATCCCCCGTCCGCACCACCCGGTCGGTGACGGGCGGGCGCACCCCGGCTGGCAGCATGACCGTTCGTGAGGGACCGGAGACGTGCGGTGGCGGGTGCGGCCGGACCGGTGCTCGACCGCCGCCGGGTGCTGGCCTCGGTGGCCGCGGTCGTGGCGCTGCCGCCGGTGCTCGCGGCCTGCTCGCCCGGCACCGACCGGCGGGCCGACGCGAGCGAGGCGCTGCTGGCGATGGCCGACGCCGCCCGGCGGGACGCCGCGCTGGCCGCGGCCGCCGTCACCTCGGACCCGGCGCTGGCCGGCCGGCTGGAGCCGCTGCGCGCGGCCCGGCTGGAGCACGCCGCCGCGCTGGACCAGGCGGGCGGGCGGCCGCCCGGGTCGGCGCCGGTCCCGGCGACCCCGCCGTCCGCGGACGTCGCCGCCGTCCGGGACTCGGTCGACGGCTCCGCCCGCACCGCGGGCGAGGTGGTGATCGAGGCGTCCGCGCTGCAGGCCGGGCTGGTCGCCGAGGTGGCCGCCTGCTGCGCCGCGTACGTGGTGGCCCTGCAGTGAGCCGCACAGCAGTGATTCGCACAGCGCCGGGCCGCACGGGGACAGGAGGCAGCCGGTGAACCGCCATCTCGCGCCCGCCCAGGACGGCGGCGCCGAGCAGCCGTCCGCCCAGGTGGCGAAGGAGGCGCTGCAGCGTTCGCTGGCCGGTGAGCACGCCGCGATCTGGGCGTACTCGACGGCGTTGGCGTTCCTCCCGCCGGATCTCGCGGGCCGGGCCCGCGCCGAGCTGGAGGCGCACCGGACGCTGCGCCGCGAGGTCAGCGAGGCGCTCACCGAGCTGGGCGAGCGGCCGGTGTCGGCGCAGCCGGCGTACACCCCGCCGCAGCCGGTGGTCGACGAGCTGTCGGCCAGCGCGCTGCTGGTCACCGCGGAGACCGACACCGCGGCGGCCTGGCGGTCGCTGGTCGAGCGGGCGCCCAGCCGGGAGATGCGCCAGGCCGGGCTCACCCGCATGATCGAGTCGACGGTGCGGTGCGCGTTCTGGCGCGGCGCGACCGAGCAGAGCCCGGCGATCCCGGTGTTCCCCGGCCGGGGCTGACCCGCCGGACGGATCAGGCTCCGGCAGAGCCGCAGACAAGCCGCCGACAAGCCGCCGACCGGCCGCGGATCAGCCGCGCAGCGCCGCCGCGGCGAGCTCGACGTCGTCGGTGGTGTTCGTCAGGTGGAACGCCAGCCGGGCCGCGCCGTCCCGCACCGCGGCGGTGATCCCGGCCCGGGCCAGCCGCTCGGCGGCGCCCTCGGTGCGGACCGCGACGATCGCCGAGCCGGCGGGCGGCATGCCCAGCCGCTCGCGCAGCGCGTCGGCCAGCCCGGCGCAGTGCTCGCGCAGCGGCTGCGGATCGAGCGCGGCCAGCCAGGGGACCGTGACGGCGGACCCGACGTGCGCGAACCACACCGGCGCCTCCTCACCGCCCGCCGGACCGGGCCGCCCCGGCGGATCGGGGGTGTACAGACCGCTTCCCCACCGGTCCTGGGCGCCGTACCAGCCCGCGCCGTGCCGGACGACGTCCGGCCAGCGCCCGCCCGGACCGTCCACCCAGGACGGTCGCTGGGCCAGCCAGGCGGTGCCGCGCGGGCCGAGCAGCCACTTGTACCCGGCGCCGACCACGGCGTCCGCCCGGTGCAGCCGCAGCGGCAGCCAGCCGGCGGCCTGGGTGACGTCGAGCAGCAGCCGGAACCCGGACCGCTCGCGGGCCGCGAACAGCGCGTCCAGGTCGGCGATCCGGCCGTCCGCGGACTGCACCACCGACACCGCGACCAGATCGTGCCCCGGCGCCCGCCCGGCCAGCTCCTCGAGCGGCGCCTCGGTGATCCGGACGCCGCGGTGCGCCTGCATCGCGAACGGCCGGGTGACGCTGGCGAACTCGCCCCTCGCGACCAGCACCCGGGCGCCGTCCGGGACGGCGGCGGCGAGCGGCCCGAGCAGCCCGGACACCGTCGCGCCCTGGGCGACGTCGGCGACCGGCACCCCGGTGATCGCGGCGAACCCGGCCCGGGCGGTCGCCACGGCGTCGTCGAAGTCGCGGGGTGCGGACCTGCCCTCGGCCCAGGCCCGGACCGCGTCGGCGACCGCGGCGGACGCGTCCAGCGGCGGGATGCCGATGCTCGCCGTGTTGAGGTAGCCGGGGCGGAGCGGCAGCTCGCGCCCGAACACCGTCGTCGTGCGTTCCACGCTGCCCGACTCTAACGAGGGTCCTAGGGTCCGGAGGGTGCACAGCGAGCTGATCGACATCCGTACCGGTTCCGAGGAGGCCGTGGTCGACCTGACGACCCGGATCGAGCGATTCCTGGCCGACGCCGGCGCCGGTGACGGGCTGCTCAACGTCTTCGTCCCGCACGCCACGGCCGGGATCGCCGTGATCGAGACCGGCGCCGGCAGCGACGCCGACCTGCTCGCCCAGCTGCGCGAGCTGCTGCCGGCCGACGACCGCTGGCGGCACCGGCACGGCAGCGCCGGGCACGGCCGGGACCACGTGCTGCCCGCGTTCGTGCCGCCGTCCACGACGATCCCGGTGATCGGCGGGCGGCCGGCGCTGGGGACCTGGCAATCGGTCTGCCTGGTCGACACCAACGTCGACAACCCGACCCGGTCGGTGCGCCTGACGCTGCTCCCGGGCTGACGACGACCGCCGGACGACCCGGTGCCGCCGCCCGGCGGTGAGCCGTCGGTCCGCCGGCGCGGTCGGTCGTAGGCTGCGCCGGTGAACTCCGGCCGGACGTCGACGACCGGCCGTCCGGGTGCGGCCGCACAGGCCCGCCCGGGCGAGCCCGCTCCCCCTTCCGGTGTACGCCGGCTCCGTCCGGTGCTCGCCGCGCTGGTCGCGGTGCTGCTCGTCGCGGGCACGGTCGCGGCGCTGACCGGGATCGGCGACGCCCCCGCGGCGCCGGCCGCGGCGCCCCCGGCACCGGCCGCCCCGGCACCGCCGGACACGTTCGCGGTGACACCGCCGGACGGCTGGACGGCCGCCCCGGCGGGTGCGCCGCCGCTGGAGGTGTTCGGGGTGCCGTTCACCCGGCTCGCCGAGGTGCCGCCGTTCGCGGCCGGGCAGTGCCCGGCCGATCCGGCGCCGCGCGGGGTGGCCGCGGCCGCGCTGGTCGCCGTCCCGGCCGGGACGAGCGTCGAGGAGGCGGCCATGGCGTTCGCCCGCGGCGCCGGCGAGGCCGCCTACGCGGGCGCCACCCCGCAGGTCGCGGTCGGCCCGGCCGGTCCGCGCCCGGGGCCCGACGGCGCCGAGGACGGCGTGTGGGTCGAGGCGACCGTGCGCACCGACGGGACGGCCGCCGGGCAGGCCGGCTGCCGCGCGACCGACGGCACCGTCGGGGTGCTCGCGGTGCCGCGCACCCGGGCCAGGGACGGCTCGACCGGGGTGGCGATGCTGGTCGTCGCCGCCGACGCCGCGGGCGGGCCGGGCGATCCGGTGAGCCGGGCGGCGCCCGGCGAGCTGGCGGCGTCGGCGGTCCGCCCGGGCTGAGCCCGGGCGGAGGGCCGCATCCGGCCCCACGCCCGCCCGCCCCGGCGGCCGGACCGGGTGACCCGGCGGCCGGACCGCCGCGTCCGGTGTGTCCGGGGTGTCCGGTGCGGGTCAGGCGCCCCGGACGATCCCGGCGACGTGCTCGGCGACGCCCGCGCGGGCGATCTCGGTGCGCTCGCCGCTCGCCCGGTCCTTCAGCTCGACCTTCCCGTCGGCCAGCCCGCGCCCGACGACCACGATCGTCGGGACGCCGACCAGCTCGGCGTCGGCGAACTTCACGCCCGGCGACGCCTTGCGGTCGTCGAGCAGCACGTCCAGGCCCTGCCGCTCCAGCTCGGCGGCGATCTCCTCGCCACCGGCCAGCAGCTCCGCGGACTTGCCCGCGACGACCACGTGCACGTCGTAGGGCGCGACCGTGCGCGGCCAGACCAGGCCGTGCTCGTCGTGGCTCTGCTCGGCGATCACCGCGACCAGCCGGGAGACGCCGACGCCGTAGGAGCCCATCGTGATCCGGACCGGCTTCGAGTCCGGGCCGAGCGCGTCCAGCCCGAACGCGTCGGCGTACTTGCGGCCGAGCTGGAAGATGTGCCCGATCTCGATGCCGCGGGCCGCCTCCAGCACGCCCTCGCCGTCCGGCGACGGATCACCGGCGCGCACCTCGGCGGCCTCGATCGTGCCGTCCGGGGTGAAGTCCCGCCCGCACACCAGGTCGACGACGTGGTGGTCGGCCTTGTCGGCGCCGGTCACCCACGCGGTGCCGGTCACGATCCGCGGGTCGACGAGGTAGCGGACGCCGTTCGCGGCCAGCGCGCCCGGCCCGATGTAGCCCTTGACCAGGAAGGCGTTGCGGGCGAAGTCGGCCTCGTCGAGCAGCGCCACCTCGGCGGGCTCCAGCGACGCCCCGAGCCGCTTCAGGTCGACCTCGCGGTCCCCGGGGACGCCGACGCCGAGCAGCTCCCAGTCCTTCGCCCCCGGTGCGCGGGTCTTGACCAGCACGTTCTTCAGGGTGTCCGCGGCGGTGAAGCGGCGCTCCCCGGCGGCGTTGAGGAAGTCGACCAGGGTGTCGATGGTCGGGGTGTCCGGGGTGTGGTGCACCTGCGCGGCGGGCAGCCCGTCGAGCGGGATCGCCGGGGGCGCAGGCGTCGTCACGGCCTCGACGTTCGCCGCGTACCCGCCGGGCCCGCGGACGAAGGTGTCCTCCCCGGTGGGCGACTCCGCCAGGAACTCCTCGGAGGCCGAGCCGCCCATCGCGCCGGAGGTGGCCGCGACGATCACGTAGTCCAGCCCGAGCCGGTCGAAGATCCGCACGTAGGTGTCGCGGTGCCGCCGGTAGGACTCGGCCAGGCCGTCGTCGGACAGGTCGAACGAGTAGGAGTCCTTCATCAGGAACTCGCGGCCGCGCAGGATGCCGGCGCGCGGCCGCTCCTCGTCGCGGTACTTGGTCTGGATCTGGTAGAGCACGACCGGGAAGTCCTTGTAGGACGAGTACTCGCCCTTCACCGCGAGCGTGAACAGCTCCTCGTGGGTGGGGCCGAGCAGGTAGTCGCCGCCCTTGCGGTCCTGGAGCCGGAACAGGTTCGGGCCGTACTCGGTCCACCGGTTCGTCGTCTCGTACGGCTCGCGCGGCAGCAGCGCCGGGAACTGGATCTCCTGGGCGCCCATCGCGTCCATCTCCTCGCGCACGACGGCCTCGATGCGGCGGAGCACCTTGAGGCCGAGCGGCAGCCAGGAGTAGACGCCCGGGGCGACGCGACGGACGTAGCCGGCGCGGACCAGCAGCTTGTGGCTGGGCACCTCCGCGTCGGCCGGGTCCTCGCGCAGGGTCCGCAGGAACAGCGACGACATCCGGGTCAACACCCGCAGCAGCGTAGCGACGACCCCGGTGCCGCTTCACCCCGGTTCTCCCCCGGGTCCGTGAGCGGGAACACGCCGGGCCGCCCGCGGGTTGCCCGGACATGGGTGAGGAACAGCACGAGCTGCTCGAGAAGGCGGCACAGGGCACGCTGGCGACGATCAAGCGCAGCGGCATGCCGCAGCTGTCGCCGGTCACGCCGCACTACGACCGGGCGGCCGGGACGATCCGGATCTCGATGACCGAGGGCCGGGCGAAGACCGCGAACCTGCGCCGGGACCCGCGCGCGGCGCTGTCCGTGGAGAGCGCGGACGGCCGGGCCTGGGCGACCGCCGAGGGCCCGGTCGAGATCGCCGGCCCGGACGACTCCCCCGACGGCCCGGCCGTGCAGGCGCTCGTCGACTGGTACCGGGACGCCGCCGGCGAGCACCCGGACTGGGACGAGTACCGCCAGGTCATGGTCGCCGACCGGCGAGTGCTGGTGACGATCCGGGTGCAGCGCGTCTACGGCGAGCGGGTCTGAGCGGGCCCGAGCCGGCCTGAGCGGGCCTGACGCTCAGGAGTCCAGGAGCTCGGCGAGCAGCCGGGCCACCGTCGGGGTCTCGACCAGGAAGCCGTCGTGGCCGTACGGCGAGTCGATCACCTTGAGCGGATCGGCGTTCGGGATCCCGGCGGCCAGCTCCTCCTGCTCGGCGAGCGGGTACAGCCGGTCCGAGGTCACCCCGGCGACGAAGGTCCTGGCCCGCACCCGGGCCAGCGCGGAGGCGACGCCGCCGCGGTCCCGGCCGACGTCGTGGTGGTTCATCAGCTGGGTCAGCCGCACGTAGGACGCGGCGTCGAACCGGTGCACCAGCTTGGCCGCGTGATGGTCCAGGTAGGACTCGACGGCGTAGCGGCCGCCGTCGAACGGGTCCTCGGCGGCCTGCGGGTCGCGGCCGAACCGGGTCGCCAGCTCGTAGCCCGAGCGGTAGCTGAGGTGCGCGATCCGGCGGGCGATCCCGAGCCCGCGCCACGGCCCCTCCGGCAGCTCGTGGTAGTCGCCGCCGTGCCAGTGCGGGTCGGCCCGGATCGCCTCGATCTGCGGGTTCGCCCAGCCGATCTGGTCCGCCGACGACGCGGCGGGCCCGGCCAGCAGGAACAGCCGCGCCACCCGGTCCGGCTCGGTGGCCGCCCACTCCAGCGAGCGCATCGACCCCATCGAGCCGCCGATCACGCAGGCGAACGCGTCGATGCCGAGCGCGTCGGCCAGGTACTGCTCGGCGGCCACCGTGTCCCGCACGGTGACCACCGGGAACCGGCTCCCCCACGGCCGGCCGTCCGGCGCCGCCGACGCCGGCCCGGTGCTGCCCTGGCAGCCGCCGATCGCGTTGGGTGCGACGACGAACCAGCGCGCCGGGTCCAGCGGGCCGCCGGGCTCGATCAGCCCGGGCCACCAGCCCGCCGTCGGGTGCCCGGGGCCGGCCGGGCCCTCCAGGTGGGTGTCCCCGGTCAGCGCGTGCAGCACGAGGACGGCGTTCGACCGGTCCGGGGCGAGCTCGCCCCAGGTCTCGTAGGACAGCCGCACCGCGGGCAGCTCACCGCCCGCCTCCAGCTTCAGCGGGGCGGGCAGGTCCAGGAACCGTCGTCGGCCGGGGTCGTCCCCCTCCCGCCACGCACCGGTGGCGGGAGGGGGCGGTGTGGTTCTCACGTCCAACAGAAGATCAGGCGCCCTTCGACGCCCGGAAACCGGCGTCCAGGTCCGCCTTGATGTCCTCGATGCCCTCCAGGCCGACCGAGAGCCGGACCAGGCCCGGGGTGACGCCGGAGGCCAGCTGCTCCTCGGCGGACAGCTGGCTGTGCGTGGTGGACGCCGGGTGGATCACCAGGCTGCGGACGTCGCCGATGTTGGCGAGGTGGCTGTGCAGCTCCAGCGCGTCGACGAACTTCTTGCCCGCCTCGACGCCGCCCTGCAGCTCGAAGGCCACGATCGCGCCGCCGCCGCGGGGCAGGTACTTCTGCTGCGCGGCGTGCCAGGGCGAGGACTCCAGGCCGGCGTAGTGCACCTTCTCGACCTCGTCGCGCGCCTCCAGCCACTCGGCGAGGGCCTGCGCGTTCTGGTTGTGCCGCTCGATCCGCAGGGACAGCGTCTCGATGCCCTGGATGATCAGGAAGGCGTTCTGCGGGGAGATCGCCGGGCCGAGGTCGCGCAGCAGCTGCACCCGGGCCTTGATGATGTAGGCGATCGGCCCGACGGCGTCGGTGAACACGGCGCCGTGGTAGCTCGGGTCCGGGGTGGTGAGCCCGGGGAACTTGTCGGCGTTGCCGACCCAGTCGAACTTCCCGGAGTCGACGATGATGCCGCCGATCGAGGTGCCGTGGCCGCCGAGGAACTTGGTCAGCGAGTGCACCACGATGTCGGCGCCGTGCTCGATCGGGCGGACCAGGTACGGGGTCGGGACCGTGTTGTCGACGATCAGCGGCAGCCCGGCCGCGTGCGCGACGTCGGCGACGCCGCGGATGTCGAGCACGTTGCCGCGCGGGTTGCCCAGGGTCTCGGCGTAGAGCGCCTTGGTGTTCGGCCGGATCGCGGCCTTCCACTCCTCGAGGTCGTCCGGGTTCTCGACGAAGGAGACCTCGATCCCGAGCTTCGGGAACGTGTAGTGGAACTGGTTGTAGGTGCCGCCGTAGAGCGAGGCGCTGGAGACGATGTGGTCCCCGACCTCGGCGATGTTCTGCACCGCGAGGTGCTGCGCGGCCTGCCCGGAGGCGACGGCGAGCGCGGCGGCGCCGCCCTCCAGCGCGGCGACGCGCTGCTCCAGCACGTCCTGCGTGGGGTTCATGATCCGGGTGTAGATGTTGCCGAACTCGGCGAGCCCGAACAGGTTCGCGGCGTGCTCGGTGTCCCGGAACGCGTACGACGTCGTCTGGTAGATCGGGGTCGCCCGGGCACCCGTCGTGGGGTCCGGGGCGGCGCCGGCGTGCACCTGCTTGGTCTCGAAGGACCAGGATGCGGTCTTGTCGGGGTCGGTCATGAGGAACTCCTCGGTATCGGCCGTCACCGTCGGCGGTCGGATGCCGGTCCGTGCGGGACCGGCGGGAGGACGCCTGCGGCGTCGGCGGTCGGGTCGGCGGAGGGATGCGGCCGGTGCGGTCGCCGCACCGGCCGGGTCGAGCACGAGGTCAGCGACAGGGGCGACAGGTCGCGCTCGTGATCCGCATGAAGTCGACGTGGAGGCGCGCCACGAGGCAGGTCACGCCCGGAAACCTAGTCCGGTACTCCGTCCGGCACAACGCCCCGGTCGGGCGCGACGACACAGCCCCGGTAGGGCGCGACGACACAGCCCCGGCCGGGCGCGATGACACGGCCCCGGCCGGGCGGGGTGACAGGGCCCCGGCGGCGGTGTCCGGTGCGCGCCGGGGCCGTCCGCCGGGCCACTAGGGTGGCGACCCGTGCTCGTGCTGCTTCCGCCCTCGGAGACCAAGCGCCCCGGCGGGGACGGCGCCCCGCTGGATCTGGCCGCGCTGTCCCACGACGCCGAGCTGGGCGCGGCCCGCAAGGAGCTGTGCGACGAGCTGGTCGCGCTGGCCGCGGACGTCCCGGCCGCCCGGGCCGCGCTGGGCGTGTCCCAGCGCCAGGACGCCGAGATCGGGCGCAACGCCGCGCTGTGGAGCTCGCCGACGCTGCCCGCGCTGGACCGCTACACCGGGGTGCTCTACGACGCGCTCGACGCCGGCTCGCTGACCCGGGCGACCCGGGACCGGGCCCGAGCCCGGCTGGCGGTCTGTTCGGCGCTGTTCGGGCTGCTCGGCGCCGACGACCCGATCCCGGCCTACCGGCTCTCGGCGGGCTCGAAGCTGCCCGGTGCGGGGACGCTCGCCGCGCGCTGGCGGCCGGTGCTGGATCCGCTGCTCGGCCGGATCGCGGGCGGTGAGCTGGTGGTCGATCTGCGTTCCGGCGGCTACGCGGCACTCGGGGCGGTGCCGGGCGCGGTGACGGTGAACGTGCTGGCCGAGCGCCCGGACGGCTCGCGGTCGGTGGTCAGCCACCACAACAAGTCGCACAAGGGCGGGCTGGCGCGGCTGCTGGCGACGTCGCGGGCCGAGCCGGCCGATGCCGGGGCCGTCGCCCGGATCGCCCGCCGGGCCGGGCACGTCGTGGAACGCACCGGCGACCACCTGGACCTGGTGATCCCGGCCTGAGACCGGCCCCGGTCAGCTGAGCGCGTTGACCGCGCCGAGCGCGAGCGCGCCGAACGCGATCCCCCAGACGACGACGGTGACCACCTGCCAGATGATCACCTGCTGCCGGTTCAGCCCGGCCGCGACCATCGCGAACGCGGTGATCGAGATGGCCAGCAGGCTCGGGGCGGCGAGCGAGGCGATCGGCACGCCGTAGCGGTCGACGCGGGCGAGCAGCTTGCGGCGCCGCTCGCTCTGCGGCTTCGCCGTGCCGCTCGTGAGGCCCCGCCGGGCCCGGTCCCCCAGCCAGACCGCGACGGCCAGTGCGATCAGGTTGCCGACCACCGCCGCCGTCACCGCGAGCGCCACCGGCATCCCCGCCACGACCCCGATACCGGCGCCCGCGTAGGACTCCAGGAACGGCACGATCCCGATCACCAGCACGGCGAGCACCTGCACCAGCGGGTGCAGGGTGTCGACGAACGCGTTCAGCTGCTCGATCATGACACCATCGTGCCGGGCGTCGCGTTCACCCGGAACGTCCGGTTGTCACCCGTTCACCGCAGCGTTGCACGGGGTAGCCGTGACAGATGTCAGATGTCCTGCGGCACCGCCGGATGCGGAGCGCGGCACGGGGCGTACGCTGATCTCACGAGTGCCCGGCCACCCAGCTGCCGGGCCGAGCCTTCCCATCACGGAGCGCGCGCAGCGAGGACGCCCAGCCGCGCCCGGGCCCGTCGGCCGAGCACCCGCTTCCGAGGTCTCCGCAGGACGTGCCACGTCACGCGAGGAGACCTGTGACCAGGCCCCAGTTCCGCCCGCCGTCGTCCGACGCGGGTCACACCACCGACGCACGGCCGTCCCGCCGCCGGGCCACCCGGCCCGCCGGGGCGACCGCATCGGCGGCCCCGGCCGGCGAGCGGCCCCGTGCCGACCGCGCCGAGGCCGGCGGCGGGCAGCCCGGCCGCGGTCCGCGC
>NZ_BAAAJK010000023.1:0-6567 GCF_039526905.1 Pseudonocardia kongjuensis
CCCCGAACGTGCCGGCAGCCCCGGCGGCCCCGAACGTGCCGGCAGCCCCGGCGGCCCCGAACGTGCCGGCAGCCCCGGCGGCCCCGAACGTGCCGGCAGCCCCGGCGGCCCCGAACGTGCCGGCAGCTCCGGGAGCCCCGGACGCGCCGGACGCGCCGGCGATTCCGGCGGCCCCGGCGGCACCGGCGGCCGCCGCAGACCCGGCCGCCCCGCCGGCCCCGGCAACCGCGGGGGCGTCGGACCAGGAGGCGCCCCGGTCCGGACGGGCCCCGGTGTCCCGGTCGGCGCGGGCCAGCTCGGCGGCACCCAGCGCCACGGCGTACTTCGGGTGCGTGTCGACCACGATCGGCCTGCCCAGCGACTCCGACAGCATCCGCCCGACCAGCGGGATCCGGGACGAGCCGCCGACCAGCAGCACCGCGGACAGCTCGTCCGGCGCGACGTGCGCGGACCGCAGGGTCCGGGTCAGCGCGCCGATCGTCGACTCGATCTGCGCGCGGATCATGCTCTCGAACTCGTCGGCGGCGAGGCGCACCTCGAAGTGCCGGTGCGGGAGGAACACCGGGATGGTGGTCTCGCTGTCGATCGACAGCGCCTCCTTGGCCAGCACGCAGTCCTGGCGCAGCCGGGCCATCGCGACCGAGGTCTGCAGGTCGCCCATGTCGAGCTCGGTCAGCGCGCCGCCGGCCTGGAAGTTGACGTGCGCCAGGATCGCCTCGTCGAAGTCGACCCCGCCGAGCCGCTCGATCCCCTCCGGCGTGCCCAGGATCTCGATGCCGTCGCCCTGCTTGCGCAGGACGGTCGCGTCGAAGGTGCCGCCGCCCAGATCGTAGACGGCGACGACGTCGCCCTCGGCGAGCCGCCGGGACGCGGCGTAGTGCGCGGCGGCGCCCTCCGGTTCGGTGACGGTGCGTAGCGGGACCGCGTCGGCGCCGGTGAGCCCGGCGAGCTCGGGGACCTCGTCGAACAGCTCGCGCCGGAACGGGCCCCAGTTGGCCGGGTGGGTCAGCACGATGCTCGCCGGGGGCGCGCCCTCGGTGTCCCGGACCACCGCGACGACGTCCCGCAGCACCGCGCCGAGCAGGTTCGTCACCGAGTGGGCGACCCCGCCGAGGATCACCGGGATCGGATCGCCGAGCCGGCGCTTGAACTCGCGGCCGACCCGGTCGGGCTTGGCCACCGCCTGCCGGACCGCGGCGTCGCCGGTGATCATCGTGCCGTCCTCGCGGACGTACACCGCCGACGGGGACACCACGCTCCGGTCACCGAGGGTGAACATCTCGACCTGCGAGTCGTGCGCGACCGCCGCCGCGACGAAGGTCGTCCCGAGATCGACACCCAGGCTGTAGCTCACGGTCGCGCCTCCTGTCCCGGCCCCCGCGGGGCACCCGTGCACCGGCGCTGACGGACCAGCCCGGTACTCGCGCAACCCGCCCGCGCGTTACACACCGACACGTGTCGGAACGCAAGGGTGCAGGCCCTACCCCGGGGTGGGGTGGGCACGCTTCCCCGGCTGCCCCGGGGCCGGGACGATCGACCGATGACGGTCGATCCCGCGCCCGGTGCCGCCGTGGACGACCCCGCGTCCGGCCGCGGTCAGTGGTCCCGGCGCCGCAAGCTCGAACGCAGGCTGCACGACGGCGCCGCGCTGCGGATCTCGGCGCTCACCCTGCAGCTCGGCCTGTTCCGGCACCGGCTGCCCGCCGGGGAGGTCGAGCTGGACCGCGAGATCGACGTCCTGCAGGAGGAGCTGCACGTGGTGCTCCAGGAGCTGCGCGAGGTCGCCGCCGAGCTCTACCCGCCGCTGCTCGACGAGGCCGGGCTCGGCCCGGCGCTGCACGAGCTGTCCGGCCGGCTGGACCGGGCGGTCACCGTCGACGTCCCGGACCGGCGGTTCGGGGCGGCGGCGGAGGGCGCGGCGTACTTCGCGCTGCTCGCCTGCCTGACCGGCCCGGCCGGGGACGGCGGGCCGGTCGCGGTGTCCGCCCGGGCCGACGGCACCGACCTGCTGCTGCGCACCGAGGGCGCCGGGCCGCGGGCGGTCGCCCACTTCGCGGAGTTCGCCCGGCCGCTCGGCGGCAGCGCCGACGTCGTCCCCGGGGCCGCCCCCGGGTCCACCACGATCATCGCGAGGTTCCCGTGCGTGTAGCGCTCGCCGAGGACGGCGCGCTGTTCCGGGAGGGCCTGCTGATGCTGCTGCAGGCGGCCGGCCACGAGGTCGTCGGCTGCGCCGCGGACGGCGACGAGCTCGTCGCGCTGCTCGGCCGGGACACCGCCGACGTCGCGGTGCTCGACATCCGGATGCCGCCGGAGCCGGACGGCGGGCTGGTCACCGCGGAGCGGCTGCGGGCGCTGCACCCGAAGATGGGGCTGCTGTTCCTGTCGCACTACGCCGAGTCGCACTACCTGATGCGGATCCTGGACATCGGCACCGACGCGATCGGCTACCGGCTCAAGGAGAAGGTGGGCAGCGTCGAGGTGCTCACCGACACCCTCACCCGGATCCGGGACGGCGAGATCGTGATCGAGCCGGTGCTGGCGAAACGGCTGGTGGAGCGCCCGCGCGGGGACCGCCGCGACGCGCTCGCCGCGCTCACCGAGCGGGAGCTGGACGTGCTGAAGCTGATGGCGGAGGGCCGGTCCAACACCGGGATCGCCGGGCAGCTCTACGTCACGCCGAAGGCCGTCGAGAAGCACATCGCGAACATCTTCGCCAAGCTCGGGCTGCACGGCGAGTCCTCCGAGCAGCACCGGCGGGTGCTCGCCGTGCTCACCTACCTCCGTTCGCAGGACGACACCGGCTGACGAGGCACTAGCGTTGCGCCGCGCGATCCGGGCGGGCGGGGTGGGTGGTTGCGGATGGACCGGACGTTCGTGGTGCGCGGTCTGCGGACGCTGCTCGCCGTCGTCGCGGTGCTGGCCGCGTTCGCGGTGCCGCTCGGGCTGCTCGGCCCGGTACTCGGCGACTCGCCCGCCGGACTGCTGCTGCCGTTCGCGACCGCCGCGCTGGTCACCGCGGCCGCCGGGACGGTGCTGCCCCGGCTGGACCGGTGGCTGCGACGGTGGAACCCGCAGCTGCCCGGCAGCCCGTACTCCGCGCTCGCCACCGCGGCGGCCCGGGTCCGGGCCGGCAGCCTCGCCGAGGCGCTCCCCGGGCTGGTGCAGGTCGTCGCCGACGGCACCGGCGCGCGGCACGCCGCGCTGTGGCTGGTCGTCGGGGACCGGCTGGTCGCCGCGGCGGCGCACCCGCCGGCCGGGACCGACGAGCCGGTGACCGAACCGGGCCTGGCCGCGCTGCTCACCCGGCCGGACACCGACCACGTGGTGCCGGTGCTCGACGGCGACGCGCTGCGCGCGGCGCTGGCGATCGGCAAGGACCCGCTGCCGGTCACCGCGGCCGACCGGCAGCTGCTGCGCGACGTCGCGAACGGTGCCGGTGCGCTGCTGCGCGAGCTGGCCCGCGGCACCGAGCTGGAGGAGCGGGTGCGCCGCGCCGACGAGCTCGCCGACGAGGTGCAGCGGTCCCGGGAGCGGCTGAACCGGGCCCGCGACGTGGAGCGCCGCCGGCTGGTCGCCGAGCTCGGGCACGCCACGACCGGCCGGCTGGCCGCCCTGCGCGACGAGCTGGGCCGGGCCAGGTCGGGGCTCACCGGCGACGGCCCGGCCGCCGGGGAGGTGCCGGAGACGCTGCGCCGGGTCCGGGAGCTGCTCGAGGAGCTGCTGGACCGGGTCCGGGTGATCGCCCGTGGCGTGCATCCCGCGGTGCTGCGCGACCAGGGGCCGGCGGCGGCGCTCGAGGAGCTGGTGGCCGACCTGCCCCGGCGGGTGCTGCTGGACGCGGAGCCGGACCGCAGGTTCGACTGGGAGATCGAGTCCGGGCTGTACTGGCTGGTGGCGTCCGCGGTGCAGCACCTGGCCACCGGTGACGGCGGCCCGGACCTGCGGGTGCTGCTGCGGCACGAGCGCGGCCGGTTGCTGGCCCGGGTCGAGGACCCGGATCCGCGGTCCGGCGCGGAGCGGCTGCGGGAGGCGCTGGCCGTCGACGTCGAGCGGCTCGCCGCGCTGGGCGGTGAGCTGCGGCTCGATCCGCGCGACGGCGGCGGGGTGCTGCTGCGGGCCCGGCTGCCGGACCGGCTCGATCCGCTGGGCGTTCCCCCGGCGGTGACGTCCGACCAGACGTCCGACCAGGTGTCCGGCTGGGCGCCCGACCGGGTGTCCGGCCAGGCGTCCGACCGGGTGTCCGGCCAGGCGTCCGGCCAGGCGTCCGACCGGGCGTCCGGCCGGGCGTCAGGCCGGGTGTCCGGCCGGGCGTCAGGCCGGGTGTCCGGCCGGGCGTCAGGCCGGGGGTCCGGCCGGGGGACGCCGTGGTGACCGCGGCCCCGTCCCGGGCCGGGACGGCCGGGTTCGCGGCCGCCGTCGTCGTCGGGTCGGTGTGCGCCGTCGGCTGGCTGCTGCTCGGGTCGGCCGCCGCGGTCGTCGGGTACCTGCCCGGCGCCGCCGGCCTGCTCCCGGCCGGCGACCGGGCGGGCGGGCTGCTCACCGCCGCATCCGCCGGCGCGCCGCTCGCGCAGGTCGTGCCGGACTACGCGTGCAGCGCGCTGAACCTGGCCGTCGCCGGGCTGCTGCTCGGTTCCGGCGCCCGGCAGTGGGCGCTGCGGCTGTCGGTGCTCGCGACGATCGGCGCGGCCGCCGGGTTCAACCTGCAGGCGCGCACCGCGGCCGTGCTGCTGGACACGGTCGCCGGGGTCCGGATCGGCACGCTGCTGCTGGTCGCGCTGCCGGTCCTCGCCTGCGCCTGCGCGGTGGCGGCGCTGCCCGCGTTCGCCGGCCGGTGGCGGGATCCGCTGTCACTCGGCACCGCCGCCGTCGTGCTGCTGCTCTGCGGGACCGTGACCGTGACCGTGACCGCCGGCCCGGTCGCCGGCTGCGTGCTGCTGTCCGGCCTGCTGGTGCCGGTGCTCGGGCTGGTCGTGCTGCGCGACGGCGGCCGCGGCCCGGGCGGCGACCGCACCCGGTCGCGGCTGGTCTCCTGCACCCTGCTCGCGATCCTGGTGACCGTCGCGGTGCTGCTCGCCGTGACGGTGGCGCTGGTCGTGCTGGGCGCGCCCGGCCTGACCGTCGACGTCCCGGTCGCTCCCGGCGCCGCACCGCAGGACGCGCCGGCCGCGCTGCTGTTCTGGTTCGCCCGGATCGCCTCGGCCGCGGTCGCGCCCGCGATGCTGGTGGCGGTCACCGGCACCCGCCGCCGACCGCTGCTGAGCCGGGGGATCGTCGTCGCGCTGGTCGCGGCGACCACCGGCGGCGCGGTGGCGGTCCTGCAGGCCGGCCTGGCCGCCGCCGGGCCGGGATCGGGCACCGGCTGGACCGTCGTGGCCGCGGCGCTGCCGGTCGCCGCGGTGCTGCTCCCGCTGCGCGCCCGGGTGGAGGACGCCGTCGACCGGTACCTCTACGGCAGGCGGCCGACGCCGTACAGCGGGCTGGCCGGGATCGCGGCGCTGTCCCGCGACGGCGGCGACGGCTCCCCCGACCTGGCCCGGGCGACCGAGGCGGTGGGCCGCGGCCTGGGCGCGTCGGTGTGCCGGCTGACCGTGCACCGGCCGGGGCTGCGGGACCGCACCTACGCCTGGACCGCGGACGGGGCCCGCCCGCCCACCGATCCGGACGCGCTGGTGCGGGTACCGGTCCGGCACGGCGACGACGACCTCGGCGAGGTCGCGGTGGACCGGGCGGCGGTGGAGGGCCTGCGCACCGACCGCAACCGGCTGCTCGCCGACGTCGCGGACAGCCTGGCCGTCGTGCTGCAGGCCAGCCGGTCCGCGATCGAGCTGGAGCGGCAGCTGCGGGCGGCGGTCGCGCACGGCGAACGGATCGCGGCCGCCCGCCGGGACGCGGTCGCCGCGATGGACCGGGAACGCCGCCGGATCGAGCGGGACCTGCACGACGGCGCCCAGCACCATCTCGTCACCCTCGGCCTGGCGCTCGGGCTGGTCGAGTACGAGGCGGGCGCCGGTCGTACCGAACAGGCCGTGCAGCGGCTGGACATGCTGCTGGAACGGGTCGACGCCGCCGAGGCGGTGCTCGCCGAGACCGCGGGCGGCGTGTCCGCCGGGATCCGGGCCGAGCAGGGGCTGGTCACCGCGCTGCGGGACGCGCTGTCCGGGGGCGATCCCCCGGTCGTCGTCGTGCACGACGGGGTGCCCGCCGACCGGCGCTATCCCGGCGACATCGGCGACACCGCCTACTTCTGCTGCCTGGAGGCGGTCGGCAACGCCCGCAAGCACGCGCCCGGGGCGGCGGTGCGGGTCGACGTCGAGGAGAGCGGCGGGATGCTGCGGATGGCGGTCCGCGACGAGGGCCCCGGCTTCGAGCCGGGGCCGTCGGCGGCGCTCGCCGGGGCGCCGGGGCGTGGATTGCGGAACCTGACCACCCGGCTGCTCGCGGTCGGCGGGACGGTCGCGGTGCGCTCGGCCCCGGGATCCGGGACGACGGTGATGTGGTCGCTGCCGGTGCCGGGCGGGACCGGGACCGGGGCGGCCGGGGCGGCCGGGGCGGCCGGGGCGGCCGGGG